>DATKNQ010000090.1:0-27401 GCA_035541265.1 Bryobacteraceae bacterium | reverse complement strand
CTGGTGCGCGTCACGCGATTTCGGCGTGCGCTTTTCGTAGGTCTCGATTTCCCTCTGTAACGCTGGGTACATCGTTACAGTATGCCATGCCGGTTAGAACAATCGCTCCTGCCGCTTCAGCGTTCCGAATGACCCGAGGTTGGCCACGGCGAAGGCGAAGCGATACTGATTCTCATTGCGCGTGCCGAACTCCAGCCGCGCGAATTGCACGCTGAATCCGCAGCAATCCGTGTTGTAAGTCGCCTGCACAATGGCATACTGCAGTCTGGCCTGGCGATAGTCATAGATCGCGATGAACGCCGCATTCCAGCCGCGCCGCGTTTGGTTCCCGATGCCGAAGGTGGTGCGCAACTGGTTCTCACTCGGCAGCAGGTTGGGATCGGTATGCAGTTCATCGTGGCCCACCGAGATGAAATACGAGCCTTTCCGCCAATCGGCGCTGGCCATGCTCGCGACGAAGGCGTGGCGCACGGGGTCGTAATCCGAGCGCCACTCAAGCGAAATGTTCCACAACGGCGTGGCCCGGAACTCCGATACCAGCGGCGAATAGGATCGCGGCCCGTCCAGAAACGTGAAGGGAGTCAGGTCGAGCTGCGTCAACAGTACGGTGCGCTGCCCCGGAAGCAACGCGCCGCCGAAGGTGGGATCGAAATATTTCGCGGCCGAGAGCTGCCAACTGAAGACTTCGGTGACATCGTTTCCGCGCTTGGCGTAAATGCGGTTGGCGAGTGCAAAAGTAACCTGGTTGGTGTTCGACAGCAGATCCAATTCATCGAAGCGGACTAACTTATTGATGTCGGCGCCTATGCCTGTAACATAATCGTAAGTAATGCGCGGCTCGATCACGTGCTTTAACTTGTCCCCCAACCAGCTCTTGCGGTTGAATACGCGCGTGAAAGATGGCGGCACCAGGTCGACCTTGAACTCGCGCGCGCTGCGCAGGAAGCCGGACTCGATCACGCGGTTGAAGCCGTCCTGATAAGGCGCCTGCGTCTCGCCGTAATAGGTCTCGTTTACCGTGAAACTGGGGATCAGGTGGAAGTCGCCTGCGTGCAGCGACGTGGCGATGGTGGGTGCGAAGTCCATGCGCGTGTCGAACACGCTGGTTGCGAAGTGACCTTGCAGTTGATACTCGCTGTTGTTGCTCACGCAAGGGGCGGCCGCGGTGGTTCCCTGTCTCGCGTCGGAGGCCGTGCAATAGAAATCCGGCTCGCTCCGCGAAAGCAGGCCGCCGCTCGAATCGAACGAATACCAGATCGGTAAGTTCGGCGAGATCTGATGGTCGCGGCTGGTGAGATCCAGTTCCGGCAGTTTGCGAATGGTAACTGCATTTGTATTCTTGTTGATTTCCAGGCTGGTGAAATCTTCCGCTCTCGACATCACGGTATCGAACGTGTAAGTGGACCAGTCCTTGTTCAGGAACGCCACGGAGTTCACCTCGCTGAACACCGCTTCGTTGAATGAATCGGAGAATGCCTCGCGAAAGGTGAACGAGCTCAGGTAATTGATCGATCCGCGCGCGGTCCATCCGTCTCCCAGGTCGGCCTTGCCCGCGATCGAGAACGTGTAGCCGCCCTGCTTGATGCGTGTGCCGTTTACCAGCAGCCCGCGATCCTGCACGCCGAAAAGAATCGCGTCGAAGTCCGCCTTATCCGTGGGCTTGCCGCGCAGCTCCAGGTGGTGCGCGAAGCCGCGTTCGGTGTAATCCTGCACATGATAAGTGGCATCGTAGCTGCGATTGATGGCCCAGAAGGCGCCGCCGCCCAGCATGAAGCCGCGCGTCGAGCTGTGCCCGATGTTGGGCATCAGCAAGCCCGTGCGGCGCGGCACTTTTTCGAGCGACTTATAAAAAAAGGGCGTGAAGAATAACGGCAGCTTGTGCAACAGGAATTCCGCGTGATAGGCCTTGGCGGAATCCTGCGGCACGACCACAAATCGCGGTCCCTTCAACCGCCACCACGGGTTCGGGATGCGGCAATTCGTCAGGAAGCCATTGTACAGAATGTAGCGGCCATCCAAGCGCTCGGCCCACTTGCCCTGAAAATAATACGGATTAATGCTGGTGAGCACTCCCGGCCGCGTGTCGATGCGCGGCGACGTGGTTCCGCGCACATCGTAGAATTTCCCTTTCTGCGTTTTGGTGTTGTATTCCAGGTGATCGGCCCAGATCTTCTCGCCGCGCTCAAATTGTTCGAAGTACGCATTCCCGCGCGCTTCCACATCTCCCGTATCTTCGTTGTAATCGATCTCTTCGGCGCGGAAGATCATCGAGACGTTCTCCATCTCCGCGTGACCCCGCAGGTGCCAGATCTTGCCTTCGGCTTCCTGGTTGAGGGCAAAGACATTCCATTCGTGGGGTGGAGGCGCGTTCGGACGCGGCCGATATATGCGTTGATTGGGTTGTGCCGCGGTCGGTTCCTGCCGCTGCGGCACCAGAATGGAGGGCGGCGGTATCTGCGCGGCGAGCGGCGTGTCCACCAACATCAGCGCTGCTAACGCCAGAACGATAACTTTGTACGTACTACTCGAAGAAAGTTCGTGACAAAGACAGCCGATTATGTTACCAACAATGTGAGGACGTGCGCGCGGGAGAGGTCTCAATCGGCAAACGTACCACACGAGCCTCCTCATTTGCACCCTTTGATGCGTCGCCATGACTTGTAGTTACTGCCGTTACCTGAATTCGGACGAAGAGCGGCGTTGCCGGCGTTGCGGCCGTCCGCTCTACGATGTCTATGCAGCCGCTACTAGAGGCAATTTAGCTGCCGTCCCGAATCCGGCGCGCATTGAACCTGCCATCACTCCGCCACCGCCGGCGCGTCCGGCAACCGCGCCGCGCCAGGCCATGCTTTTCCAGGATAGGCCGTCCGGCAACGTGATCCCGTTCGACGGCGTGTTTGAGAAGCAGCCGCCGGCCTCCAAGTCGACGACCGTCAGCCGGACCTCGACGCGCTTGCAGGTGCGCCGCCCCGGCACACCTGACGACGCGCAGTCCACACTCGAATTCCTGCAGCCGGCGCCGGCCGCGCCTCGCAAGCTGAGTACCACGGTGGAAGCCGTCATTGATTGCGATGCTCCCGTGGCCGCTCCCATGCATCGCGCCTGTGCCACCGCGATCGATGGCAGCATGATCCTGATCGCCTACGGATTGTTCTTGACAACTTTCTATCTGGCGGGCGGATCCATTCCTCCAGGCAAGCCGGGCGTGTTGGTCATGAGCGCCGCCGCGATTCTGATTGCGGGGTTCTATGGTTTCCTGTGGGTCTGTGCCGGTGCCACTACGCCGGGCATGCGCGCGCTGCGGCTGACGCTGATCAATTTCGACGGCTATCCGCCCGATCGCACGACACGCTGGCTGCGCTTCCTGGGAGCCTGCCTCGGCTATTGCGCCGGCGGCCTCGGATTGCTGTGGGCGCTGCTCGATGAAGAGAGCCTCGCCTGGCACGATCACATCTCGAAGACTTTCCCGACCTTTCACGGTCCCGAGACCAGCTTCGTCCGCCGGCAGTGATACTCAGTCCGCGGCTTGCTCGGCCGCTTCCCAACGTGTCGAGACTCTTTCGATTCGCGCCACCGCTTCCATCAGATTCTCCAGCGAATTGGCATAACTGAAACGGATGTAGCCCGCGCCGTAAGCGCCGAACGAGCCGCCGTTCAGGCCCGCCACCCCCGCTTCGTCGAGTAGAAAATCGGCGAGTTCTTTGGAAGGAATCCCGGTGCCCTCCACGTTGGCGTACGCGTAAAACGCGCCACCCGGAACCGTGCAGCGGAATCCCCGAATGCGATTCAGCCCTTCGCAGAACGCGTCGCGCCGCCGCCGGAACTCGGCGACCATGGCGTCCACCGGCTCCTGCGGACCGCGCAGCGCCGCGATGCCCGCGCGCTGCGTGAAACTCGCCACGCACGAACACGAATTCACCATCAGCTTGGTCACCGCGCCGGTCAGCCAGGTGGGCATCACCCCGTAGCCCATGCGCCATCCCGTCATCGCATAGGTCTTCGAAAAGCCGTCCAGGATGATGGTCTTCTCCAGCATGCCGGGATAGCGTGTGATCGAAACCGGAACGTCTTCGTAATAAATGCGCGAATAGATTTCATCCGCCAGCACGATCAAGTCGCGTTCCCGCACCATGTCCGCGATAGCCCGCATGTCTTCTTCCGGGATCACCCCGCCCGTCGGATTCTGCGGTGAGTTGAGCACCAGCATCTTCGTCCGCGGGCTGAGCTTGTCGCGCAGCAGATCCAAGTCGAACGAGAAGCCGCGGCTCTCGACCAGCGGCATCTGCACCGCTGTCGCCCCCAACGTCCGGATCATCGATTCGTAAATCGGAAAGCCGGGGTTCGGGTAGATCACTTCGTCGCCCGGCTCGAGCAGCGCCATCATGGGGAAGAAGATGATCGGTTTGCCGCCGGGCACCACCGACACGTGTTCCGGACCGACACGGATGCCGCGGCGAATTGACACATCTTCGGCGATCGCTTCGCGCAATTCGGGATAGCCTTGCGTGGGCCCGTAATGCGTCCAGCCGTCCGCCAGGGCGCGTTGCGCGGCTTCGACGATGTGCGCGGGTGTGCCGAAGTCCGGCTCGCCGATCTCCAGATGGATGACGCTGCGTCCCTTGGCCTCCAGTGCCCGCGCGCGCACCAGCACGTCGAAGGCGGATTCCACTCCAATGCGGCTCATACGTTCTGCTAGCTTCATGCGATCTTCCTGAAAAACGGTACGCCATCGCGCACCTCCACCTCGGCCACGCGGTCGTCGATCACGACGCGCCCGCCCAGGATGCGCCCCGTCACGCGGCCGCCGGAATCGAGCGACACGATAGCCGTTTGATAAGGCACGTCCGCCGCGAACGCCTCCGGCGCGGAGTAAATCACCGTCTCGGTGTAAACCGTTCCGCTTTCACCGTTCATATCGTCCCCAAAATCGTGACCACGCACGTGGCGCCCGATCCTCCGAGGTTTTGCGCCAGTCCCAAGGAGTGCCTCGGCACTTGCCGCTCGCCCGCTTCACAGCGCATCTGTAAGACTAGGTCGCAAATCTGCGCCACGCCGGTCGCGCCTACCGGGTGCCCCTTCGATTTCAATCCGCCGCTGGTGTTGACCGGTTTATCGCCGGTGCGTGCCGTGTGGCCCTCTAAGGAGAACGGGCCGCCCTCGCCGCGCGGCGCAAACCCCAGGTCCTCGAGCGCGATGATTTCGGCGATGGTGAAGCAGTCGTGCAGTTCGGCGAGCTGGATATCCGTCGGCCGCACGCCCGCCATGCGATAAGCCTTTTCTGAAGCCAGCCGCACGGCCGGAAATGTGGTGATGTCCGGCTTTTGATCGAGCGCCACGAAATCGGAAGCCTGCGCGATGCCGAGTATGCGCACGGGCTTGTCCGTGAACTCGTGCGCGCGCTCGGCCGGCGCGAGCAGCACCGCCGCCGCACCGTCGCTGATGAGCGAGCAGTCGTACAAGTTCAGCGGATCGGCGATGGGCTTGCCGGCCATCGCCTGCTCCATGGTGATCGGCTTGCGCATATGCGCGTCGGGATTCAGCGCGCCATTGGCGTGATTCTTCACCGCCACCGCGGCCAGATGCTCGCGCGTGGTGCCGAACTGATACATGTGCCGGCGCGCGATCATGGCAAACAGCGAGGCAAATGTGGATCCCGCCTTGATTTCGCCCGCGCAGTCGCCCGCCGATGCCAGGATCTCGGTGACTCGCGGCGTGGGCTGCGAAGTCATCTTCTCCACGCCCGCCACCAGGACGATGTCGTAGACCCCGCTCGCCACGCCATTGAAGGCATGGAAGAATGCCGATCCGCTCGAAGCGCAGGCGGCTTCCACGCGCGTGGCCGGCACGCCTTGAATGCCGAGCGCGGTCGAGACGTACGGCGCCAGGTGATTCTGTCCCACAAACGCCGGCCCCGCGAAATTGCCCAGGAACACCGCTTCCACTTGAGACGGAGTGGCGTGCGCGTTCTTGAGGCATTTCTCGCCGCCTTCCACCGCCAACGAACGCAGGTCGCGGTGCGGAAAAGCGCCAAATGGAGTCTTGCCGATCCCCACGACGGCTACAGGTCTCATACCCTCAGCTTAGCAGTGGGCCCGTCCCGATTGACAGCGTGACTGGGCGTCAGTCACCATGATGTTTGCCAATGCCGAAGCCCGAAACAAGCAGCCGCCGTACGTTGGCGGCGGATCTTCGCCGGCGCGATCTCTTGGACGCGGGCGAGCGGATCATCCTCCAGAAAGGCTCCGCCGCCACCACGGTGGACGACATCACGCGCGCGGCCGGAGTCGCCAAGGGCACCTTCTATCTCTATTTCAAATCCAAGGAAGATCTGCTGGAAGCCCTGCGCACCCGCTTTAGCGATGGCTGCCGCAAGCGCATCGAAACGCTGTGCGCCAAGCTTCCCGGCGCCGACTGGACTGGCCGGCTGGACGCTTGGGTCGATGGAGGCATTCGGCACTACCTCGACCACATCGAGCTGCACAATGTTCTGTTCGAGGCAGGGCAGCACAATCACGGATCGTTGGCGGACAGCCCCCTTCTCGCGCAGCTTACGGAGCTGATTCGGGCGGGCGCCGCGGCGAGCGTCTGGCGAGCGGAGAGTCCCGAGTTGCTATCGCTCGTCTTGTTCTACGCGCTGCACGGCATCGTAGATCACATCGTGAGCAGCCACAGAACGGATTACAAGGCAGTGATCCGGCTCAGCCAGAGAATCGTGCGTCAGACCATGGGTCTGGCGCCCGAGCCCGCCGGTGCGCACAGCCTCACGCGTTCTTAATCCAAATCGCATCCACGTGGCGGGAACGGCGCGCTTCGTAGACCTCGGACAATCCCGATTTGGCTGCCACCGAGTCAATTCCACTGGCGAATGGAAACCCGGCAAAGCGGATCGTCCGGCGGCACAAGCGTGCCAGCCACGAAGGGAACACGTGATCGCTGTAGATCAGGTAACCGCCGGGCCGTAGGACCCGTGCCATTTCGGCGAGCGCGCGCTCCCAGTCGGGGATGTGATGCGTGGTCATGCTGGTAGCCACGATGTCAAACTCGCCGTCCCGGAAATCGAGTGCGGTAGCGTCCATCACGCGGAAGCGCAAATTCTGGCGCAGCCCTCTGTCTTTTGCGGCAGCCACCTGATCGGGATCGACATCCACGCCGGTAACGTCCAGACCGGTCGCGTTGGCGATCTCGCTCGCGGCAAAACCGACGCCACAGCCCACGTCCAGATATCGCCAGCCGGCCTGTGTGCGGACGTGTCCCAGCAGTTTGAGGGCGCGATTCGCGACGGTGTGGACGCGGATGGGCTGGTTCACAAAACGTTTCTCGAAGGCGGTCATTTTCATACCCGGATTATGACTGACCGTCAGTCAATTTGTCAAGGTGAAGATCGTGCGTAATCAAATTTGGGGAACTGTAGTTCAGGTGCGCGACGAGCGCTCTTCGAGAACGCTGAGGAGGGTATCCAAATCGGCCAGCCGGCCCATAATCAGGTCGAAGCGGTGTTCATGCTCGTCTCGAGCGCCAGCAAGCGAGCCTCCGTGCGCGTCTCGAGGCTGGCGACGCGCGCTTCCAGGCTGCTCAGGCGGGCCGACAGGGCATTGAACAGGAAGCCGTTGCCGGTCATGCCTAGCAGCAGCGCGATGGTCGGAATGCCGATCGCCAGGTAAAGTTGCGTGTCCGCCACGATAGGCCGCCTCTTCTAATATACCAGCGCTGGGCAAAACCTCTAGGTCCCGTCCGCCCGATTACAGGCTAAAATCAGAATAACGCCGGCAGGAAGCGCCTGCCAGCTTTATATCCACGTTTTGTGCGGTTTCCGCGTCACCTTGATAGAACCGTGGAAGCCGTCATCTACGCCCTGATGCAAGACGCCGTCGATCCCGGCCTGGAGCTCCTGGAGCGGCAGAACCGGTTTGTTTCGGAGCATTTACGGCGCATCTTCGTGCAGATTTACCGGATCGTGGGCAATGTCGCGGACGCTCAGGATTTAACCCAGGAGTCCTTCATCAAAGCTTTGCAGCGGCAGGAGCAGCTCAAAGATGAACAGAAAGCTGCGCATTGGCTGTCGCGCATCGCCACGAATACGGCCATCGACTTCCTGCGCCGCAACGGGCGCGTGGCCTATTGCGAAATCGAAACGGCGCCGGAAAGCCACGACGAGAGTCCGGAGGACATCCTGCTGCGCAGCGAGCGCCGCGATTACCTGGAAGACGGTTTGCGGCTGCTTACCGCGCGCGAGCGGGCGGCTCTCATGTTGCGCGATGTGGAGGGCCTGCCCACCGAAGAAGTGGCCCGGCGCCTGGATTGTTCGAAGGCCACCGTGCGGTCGCACATCGCCAATGCGCGGATTAAACTCCGCCGGTATATGGAAAAGAGGAAGCCATGACGCATCCGAGTGAGTCGATTCTGGCGCTTTACGCGGGCGGCGACCTCGGCTGGCTCGCCCGGCGCCGCGCCGAACGGCATTTGGCGCGCTGCAGCGAGTGCCGCAGTCAGGTGCAGGCATTCATGTCCGTCACCGATGGCCTGATCCAGTGGAACGAATTGCCGGCGATTCCCTGGAGCCGCGTGGCAGCCGAGATGCGCGCCAACATCCGGCTGGGCCTGGCCGCTGGCGAATGTGTGCGCAGCGAACCACTCGCCGGACCGTTGGCATGGATGTCGAATGTACGGACGCTGGCGGCTTGTGCCAGTGTCATCGCGGTGGTGACCGCCGGCACTTTCTTACAGCGGCCGTCGCCGCCATCGCCGCCCGTGGCGGCCCGCACGGGAGCGGTTTTGCGGGCTACGGTGGACGGTATCGAGCTGAATCAAGGCGGGCAGACGCTGAGCTTGCTGCACGCCCGGACGGGCGAGGTCACCTATTCGGTCGGGGCCCAAGGCTCGATGCGGGCCGGGTACGTGGATTCCGACACCGGCAATGTGACGATCAATGATGTGTATGTCCAGTAAGGTCGCGGTTCTGATTGTGACGGGTTTCGCGGCGCTCTGCGCACAGGAGACCCCGCTCGAAAACTCGGTGAAGATCAACCTGTCCCCGGACTCGCCGCTGACCCTGATCTCGGCGAACCTGGGTGAGTCGCACGTCAGCCAGCGCGGCAGCGCCGTGGTTCTCGACCTGGACATGGCGTTGACGCTGCATAACGCGAGCATGAATCGCGTGCGCGGCGTCACGCTGCTGGTCGCCGCGCAGGAAGTCACGCCCGGCGGCAGAGCTTCCGTGGCGGTGCCGAGCCTGGACGTGGCGCCGAACCAGAACTTTCCGGTGCGCATCAATCTGCGCCTGCTGCGTCCCGCGCAGATGAGCGGAGGTCCGCTGGTGCAAGTCAGCCTGGACGGCGTGCTGTTCCAGGATTACTCGTTCTACGGGCCCAATCGGCTGGATTCCCGCCGGACAATGACGGCTTGGGAGATGGAAGCCCAGCGCGACCGGAAATACTTCAAATCGATTCTCGCCGCGCACGGCCTGGAAGGCCTGAAGCACGCGATGCTCGAAACGCTGAGCCGCCAGGCCGAACGCCCCCGCTTGGATGTCCAGGTCTCGCGCGGCAGCCCGGTCAGTTCGGCCGCGCTTCCGGAGCACAGCGTCCGCTTTGCTTTCCTGCACTTCCCCGGCGCGCCGGTCGAACCGGTGGAAGGGTGGGCGGAGATCGCCGGAAATGAAGCCCGCAATCCGCGCATTGATGTGCGGAATCTCTCGCCCCGCCAGGTGCGCTACGTGGAGATCGGTTGGATCGTGACCGACCGCCAGGGCAACCAGTTCATGGCCGCGTCCGTGCCGGCTTCGGGCCCAGGATTCAATCTGAAAGCCGGCAGCACCAGCCGCGTCCTGCAAGATACAGCTCTGCGATTCTCGAAGAGCGGCGGCGGGGCGGTGTCCATCGCCGGTATGACGGGCTTTGTCGGGCAGGTGGAATTCGCCGATGGCAAGCTGTGGATTCCCGAGCGCGAAGCACTCGCCAACGCCCAGCTGCTGGGCATTGTGGCGCCATCTCCGGAAGAGCAGCGCCTCATGGATCTCTATCGCAAGAAGGGTCCGAAGGCCCTCGCCGACGAATTGCATAAATTCTGAACCGTCCCTGGCATTACATCTGCTTTCGCTTCCGCCGATGCGCTCGATCGCCGCGTTTCTCCTGACGGCTTGTTCCGCGTTTGCTCAATTCAAAAGCACTGTGCCGCTGGTGGTTGCGCCGGTCACTGTCACTGATCGGCAGGGCCATCTGGTCGACGGCCTCACCGCCGATGACCTGATCTTCTTCGACAACAGCGTGCCCCAGAAGATACAAGTACACGAAACCTTCGATCCGATTTCGCTGGTCGTGCTGGTCGAGGCGAACTCCGCTTCCGCCGCCATTCTCGACAAACTGGGCGGATGCGGCATCCTCTTTTCGGACCTGCTGTCGCTCCAAACCGGCGAGACCGCGCTGGTCGCGTTCAGCGATGAAGTCAAAGTGATTCAAAACTTCACGGCCGACTCTGCCAAGTTAACGACCGCTTTGCACGACCTGCGCGTGGAGGGCGATGGCTGCGCGCTGCTCGAAGGCGTTCGCACATCGCTGCACTTGCTCTCGACGCGCGCTGCGGACCGGCGGCGCATCCTACTGGTGATCGCCGAGCGCCGCGACCGCTCGAGTAAAGTCAAAGTGGAAGATCTGCTACATGATGGCGAGCTCCAGAAAACGACCATTTACTGGCTCACCTATTCGACCTTTCTCGCGCCCTTCACCAACCGGCCGAAGACCAAGTGGGACCGCATGACCGCCGAAGAGAAAGCTGCCACGCACGCGCAGCAGGGAAAGTACAAATATCCGTATCCGGAAGAGGAGGAGGTGCTGCCGCCTGAAATGGCGCCTGGCAGCCTGTTGAGCATCTTCACCGAACTGCATCAGAAAACCAAGGTGGATCTGGCCAGCCTGTTCTCACGCACTACCGGCGGACGCACGGATTCGTTTCTCAAGCAAAGCGCGCTCGAAGAGGCCATTCAGACCGTCGCCGATGAAGTGCATCGGCAGTACATCGTGAGCTTCCAACCCAAGCCTGACGCGGCGGGCCTATACCATACGCTGCGGGCCGAAGTGAACGGCCGGCCGGACTTGGTGGTGCGCACGCGCGCGGGTTATTGGAGCGTGCAGTAATCAGCCTACTTCGCTCCCAGCCAGTAGCCCGGCCGCGTCCGCACTTTGAGATCTCTGCGGCTGGCCACCTGCACCGTGATCTGGTGGAAGCCGCCCTCATCCTTATTGTTGGGATTGTAGGAGATCAGGTATTGGCTGTGTAGCTCTGCGCCAATCCGCTGGATGGCGTCCTCGAGGCCGCGCTGCCGCACGAAACTAAGCTGCTCGCCCCCGGTGCCCCTGGTGAAGACTTCCGCCGGATTCTGCACAAAGATGGCCTTGGCATCCTTGAAGACTTCCACCATCATGGGAACGAACTGCGCGCTGCTGCCCTCGCTACCCGTGACCTGCATCACGGTATTCGGCGTGGCGACAGCGTTAGCGGGCAGCGGCGTCATTGCCGGCGGACGGTTATCGGGCCGGCCCGGATCGGCCCTCGCCATGAGGCTCGTCACCACGCGCGAAACATCGACAGTGTAAACGCTGACGTTAGCCAGTTGCGCTGCAATCAGCGTTTCGCGGGCGCGTGCTTCGCTCGAGCTGTCGCGCGTTTCGCTCACCAGCAGGATCACGCGGCGCCGGTTCTGCGGACGCGTCCGCAACTGGCGCACGGCTTCCTCGACCGCATCGATCATGCGGTTCTGGCTGCTGCCCGGCTGAATTCTCTTCAACGCCTCGGTGACCTTGTTTGGATCGGAAGTGAATTCCTGCAGCGTGCGGATGCGCGAATCGAACGCCACCACGGATGCTTCGCCCTGATCGCCGATCACCAGCGGCTCGATCAGCGCGCCGATCTTGCGGATTTGCGGCAATACCGATTCGACGCGGTCGTTCGCTTCCACCGCGATCACCATGGAGATCGGCTGAAAGGCGACATCCACGCGGATCTCCTGCTCCTTGTCGTTGTCGAAGAGATGAAACTGATCGGGCCGCAAACCGTCTACGAAATCGCCGTCGCGGTCGAGCACGGTGACGGGAGCCACCACCACTTCCACGGGAACCCGGATGATCGGCAGGCTGCTCAAATCCTCGGGCTTCTGAGGGCCCTGCGGGCTTTGCGCGCACAGGCCTGCCGACAGCAGACCCACAAGCATCCATCGAAGTGTAGCCATGTGATTCCTTACGTTATGAATTTCCAAAAAGTTGCGCATCGGTATGCTCGGTGCGGCCCCGCAGCAAATCGAGCACGTGAGGTACCAATTCCACAATAGCATCGAGCGACTCGACCGCGCCGCGCGGCGAGCCGGGCAGGTTGACGATCAGAACCTCGCCGCGCGTTCCGGCGATGCCCCGCGAGAGCGCCGCCATCGGCGTCGACCGCGCGCCGCGCGCTCGCATCAGCTCGGAAAGGCCGGGAATCTCTTTGTGTAGAACCGCACGCGTGGCTTCCGGGGTGACGTCGCGTAGCGCTACGCCGGTGCCGCCGGTCGTGAAGATGGCCGAGACAAGGCCGGCATCTGCCACGGCGGCCAGCCGGTCGCGAATTCGTTCGGCATCATCCGGGATGACCTCGACCCATGCGCGCCAGCCCAACTGCTCGAGCCGCCGCCGCACCGCCGGGCCGGAGAGATCGGCACGTTGACCGGCATGCGCCGAATCGCTGATGGTGAGCACCGCGGCTTCGATCATGAGGTGAGTGTAGCGCAGCGGCCGCTTAGCAGCCGGAAAGCGCGGCGCGCCACGATCACTTCTTCATTCGTCGCTATCGCCAGAACCGCGACAGGGCCGCGCGAGACGATCCGGTCTCCGCTTGCGCGCTCGTTCAATTCCGGATCGAGCTGGATGCCCAGGAAGTCCAGGCCGGCGCTGCATGCCGAGCGTAGCGCCGCGGAGTTTTCGCCGATGCCGCCCGTGAACGCGACCGCATCCAGCCCGCCCATCGCCGCCGCGTAAGCGCCGATGGTCTTCTTTACCTGATACACGAACACCTCGAGCGCCTCGGCCGCACTCCGGTTATCAGCCGCGGCGCCTTGCTGCAGATCACGGACATCGCCGCCGGCAATTCCGGAAAGCCCCGCCAGGCCGCCCGTCTGAGCCAGTTGCCGCCGCACCTCCGCGCACGTCCAGCCGTGCCGCTCCATCATGAAGAGCACCGCGAAGACATCCAGATCGCCATGACGGGTAGCATTCTCCAGGCCGGATTGCGGCGAGAAGCCCATGCTGGTGTCGACCGAGCGGCCGTGATCGATGGCGCAGATCGATGAACTGCCGCCCAGGTGGCAACTGACCAGGCGTGTCTGGCGGCCCAGCAGTTGCGCGCAGCGTCCGGCGACATATTCGTGCGACGCGCCGTGAAAACCGTACTTGCGGACGCCTTCCTCGCGCCACTGTTGGGGCACTCCGTAAAGACGCGCGAAGGCCGGCGCGGTGCCGTGGAACTCCGTCTCGAAAGCCGCGATTAACGGTACGCCCGGCATGCTCTCGCGGAAAGCCTGAATGGCGGCCAGGTAAATCATATTGTGCGCCGGGGCCGCGGGCAGATAATCAGCGAGCGCCTGCAGCACGCCGTCGTCGATCAGATACGTCCCGCAATACTGCGGTCCGGCGTGTACGGCCTTGAAAACCACCGCATCGACCGGAACATCGCCGGTAGCGATCTGTGCGATGGCTTCGTGGTAATCGGACACGCGCTCGAAGCGCCCGCGAGCGAGCACCTTCTCCGAAGGCATCTCCAGGATTTGATATTTGAGCGAAGTGGAGCCGAGATTCGGAATCAGCAGGTTCATCTAAGCCCATGATACTGGGCTCGGAGGGCAGCCAGGTTCTTGGCCGCTTGTGCCTGAAACGGACTCTTCACGGCCGCGCACGCCTTGAAATAGGTATAAGCGTCCTGCGTTTTTTCGAGTTTATAATTGGCGAGTCCCAGGTAGAAGAGAACCTCGGTCTTCAGCGCGGCGTTCTCCTCGACCAGCGGCAGTGCTTTGCGCAAGTCCTGGTCGGCCGGAGCCAGTTTGCCGTCCGTGAAATATTGTTTTCCATCGAGCGAGTAGGCCACCCCCAGCACCGTATTCTTGCGCTTAGTCCAATCCGCGTCCGCCACGCCATCGGGCTTCGGTCTGGAACTTACGAGCGTCACGACTTTAGCGCTGTAGTCATGCACCTTCTCTCCCTCTTTCTTCCTGGCGGCATCATCGGCCAGGACCAGCAGCATATCTTCGCTCGGCTGCCCGGACACGGCGGCGTCTTGGGCTAGCGCGATAGCTTTATCGGGTGCGCCCGCCCGTTGATATGCGACAAACAGCGTGTCGACCGCTTTGGCGTAGTACTCGCTTTTCGGATTGCGCTTTTGGAGCGCTTCGAGGAGCGCCACCTGCTTCGCCGCGTCCGTGGTCTGGAGGGCCATGGCGTAGAGCGAATACTCGGTGTAAGTATTCACCTGGCGCGCGTAGTCGACGCGCGCCTTCCAGTTCTCGACCTCGTCAGCATCCTTGGGCTGCGGCGATACAATCACTTTCTGGGCCAGATCCGCGGTGGTGGCCGACCATTTCAATACCAGGTCCGGATCCTTTTTCAGTTCGGCGGCCTTCAACGTCTGCTGGGAGTCCTCGACGCAAGGTTGCGGCATGGCCGCCAGCTTATTGCCGGCAGCGAGGGCCTTGTCGGCGTCCCCGGCCTTCACATAGCCTGCCAGCATCTGTTCATAGACCCAACCCAACGCTTCGTGCTGCGGGTATTGATTGGCGAACTGTTCGAGCAGCGCAAGCTTCTTGGAGTTGTCCGACTCCTGCCCGGCCTGTTGGAGCAGTTGTCCCTCCGGAGTGGCGGTGTTGACCTCCGCGAGCTTGTGACACTGCGCCAACACGGGCGTGGCAATGAGCATCGCGCTGAATAGGGCGACCGTGCTTCTCATGCTGAACCTCCCCAATCTGCGGAATGTTATCACAACCGGCCGGACGATGGTAGCGGTTTTGCGGGATGGTGGGCCCTGTAGGATTTGAACCTACGACCAACGGATTATGAGTCCGCTGCTCTAACCGCTGAGCTAAGGGCCCACGTGGAAGCGCGTCAGTTTGATGTTACCAAAACGCGGTTGTGGTTACGGATACGCGAGGAGGCCGCCCTTTCGTGACAGCTCCTTGCGCGTTAGGATAGTATGACGGGAGACGGATGACAGAGCCCGCTGTACCGCAGGATTTTCCGGAGATACCGGATAAGTTATATTTCCGAATCGGCGAAGTAGCGGCGTTACTGGCAGTCGAGCCGTACGTCTTGCGCTACTGGGAGACCGAGTTCCCCAGCCTTTCGCCAAAAAAGTCGGGCACCGGACATCGGCTGTACCGTCGCAAGGACGTCGAACTACTCCTCAAGATCAAGCACTTGTTGTATGACAAACGTTATACGATCGAGGGTGCGCGCCAGTCGCTGCACAGCGAATCCAAGGCGAGCAAGTCCCGAAGCCAAAACGGACACCAGGGTGACCTGTTCAGCCCTGATCCACTGGCCCGGATTCGTCTAGAGCTATCCGATATCTTGAAGATTCTAAAATAGTTAATTAGATTGGCCGACAATTGCAGAGTATATCCGGTCCAGGTCTTCCGCCGAGTAGTAGTCGATTTCGATACGCCCTTTTTGCTTAGCTTTCTCGACGATGCGGACCTTAGTGCCCAACACCCGCTCCAGTTCCTGAATGGCTGCTTTGACGTTGGGATCCGCCTGAACGTCGTCCACGGCTTTCGGCTTGCGGTCCTCCATCATCCTCTGCGTCAGACGCTCGACTTGCCGCACCGACCATCCCTGTGCCACCGATTTCTCGGCAACCTCGCGCTGCAGGTCTGCGGTAGGCAGCGTCAGTAGGCAGCGTGCATGGCCAGCCGATAACCGCCGCTCGGCGATGAGTTGTTGGATATCCGGCGGAAGTTGCAACAGGCGAATCAGGTTCGCGACCGTGGAGCGGTCCTTACCGGTCCGGAGCCCGACCTCCTCGTGATTCAGATGAAGTTCCCGGCACAGGCGGTCGAAGGCCTGCGCTGTCTCGATCGGGTTCAGGTCTTCGCGCTGGATGTTCTCGATCAGGGTGATCTCGAGCAGACGTTCGTCCGGGATCTCCTGAATCACAGCCGGCACACGCGTGACGCCCGCAATCTTGGCCGCCCGCCAGCGGCGCTCTCCAGCGACCAACTGGTATCGCTCCGCGTGCCGGCGCACCACCAGCGGCTGGATGATGCCGTTGGCGCGGATCGATTGGGCTAGTTCCGAGATGCGGTCCGCCTGAAATACCCGCCGCGGCTGCAGGGGGTTGGGCTCGATCAGATCGATCGGAAGCTGGGCGACTGCCTCGCCTGGAAACGCCGTCTCCGCGACGGGCTGGGCAGTGGGCCGGGTCGGGAGGAGGGCGCTGAGACCCTTACCGAGCGCCCTGCGCGGGTTTTCAGTGCCTTTGTTCATGGTCTAGAATTTCTTTGGCGAGCCGAATGTAGCTTTCCGCGCCCCGGGAGCGAACATCATACGCCAGGATGGTTTGGCCATGGCTCGGGGCTTCCGCCAGCCTCACGCTACGCGGAATTACCGTCTCGAAGACTTGTTCGCGGAAGAAGTCTCGAAGATCGGTGGCTACCTGGCGGGTCAGGTTCGTCCGATCGTCGTACATCGTCAGCAGGATCCCCTCGATTTCTATCGGATGCTGGAACGATTCGCGCACCCGCTGGATCGTGTCCATCAACTCGGAGATGCCCTCGAGCGCGAAGAACTCGCACTGGATCGGAACGAGCACGGAATCCGCCGCGATGAGCGCATTTAGCGTAAGAAGGTCCAACGCCGGTGGGCAGTCGATCAGGATGAAGTCATATTGCGCGCGGACCGCTTCCACTTTGTCATGCAGCCGGAATTCCCGCCGCGGCGTGTCCACCAGTTCCAGGTTGGCGCCCACCAGGTTCTTATCGCTCGGAACTAGGTCCAAACCTTCAAAGCCGGTCTGAACAATCGCATCAGTGAGTTCGGCCGTGCCGAGCAGGACGTGGTAAAGACCAGCTTTGGCGGGGTCCTTATCCGCTCCCAGGCCGGTGGTGGCATTGCCTTGCGGGTCGGAGTCAATGACGAGCACCCGCAAGTCATTCGCAGCAAGGGCCGCCGCGACATTGATGGCAGTCGTGGTTTTCCCTACGCCGCCCTTCTGATTGGTAACCGCGAGGATCTTCCCCAAGCGGCCATGCTACCACAGAAAGTTTCACGTGAAATATTAAGGTCTTGTTTCACGTGGAACCGAGGTGCCAAGCAGCAAATAACGTCGCCTGCCCCAGGGCAGCAGAATCGGATCCCGCCAACTAAACCCGCTCAGCTCGCTGAAACAGACCTCTCCAGTCAATAATTCGGCATTCTGGCCCAACTTCCTTAGTGCGGCGGAAATATCTGAGTACTTCACTGCCCGTGAAACCACCCAATCAAACCGCTCTGCGACGTCTTCCGCCCGCTTGGCAATCACCCGAACATTCGCCAGCCCGCGCGCCGCCTCCATCAAGAACGCAGCCTTCCGCTGATGCGACTCGATCAGCGCCACGGAACACCCCGGCCGCACAATCGCCATTGGAATCCCCGGAAACCCGGCCCCGGACCCCACATCCGCCACCGAACCGCTCTCCGGCAAATGCAGGGCCGCAATAATGGATTCGCAATAGTGCCGCTCAATCGCCTCCTCCAAGCCCTCCACCCGGGTTAGGTTCACCACCTTGTTCCAGCGAACCAGCAACTCGTAGTGCGCTTGCAGCAGCGCAATCTGCTCCACCGGCAACTCGCAAACTCCGGCAAGCGTCCGCCGCAGTACTTCAGCAAACACGGCCCAAGCTCAGATACACATCCAGAATCGCGACGGCCGCCGGCGTCACGCCCGGGATCCGCGCCGCCTGCCCCAGCGTCGCCGGCCGCACGCGCTCCAGCTTTTCGCGAATCTCCCGCGAAAGCCCGGGAATGCCCTGAAACCCGAATTCAGCCGGAATCGGTCGCCCCTCGGCATCCTTCAGCCGCTCAATTTGCCTTTCCTGCTGCGCCATGTATCCGTTGTACTTGATCTCCGTCTCCACCGTTGCCGCCAGGCCCCGCGCAGGCTCCTCGCCTAGCACGTCGCGCATCCAACCGGCAATCTCTCCGATCGTCGCCTCCGGCCGCTTCAGCCATTGCCCATACGGATGCCGCGCCAGAGCCGCCGTCACCTTCTGTTTCTGGCCTTGCTTCCGCGTGAACAGCTCCCACCGCTCATCCGTCACCAGCCCAACCCGCCGCCCGATCGGCGTCAACCGCTCGTCCGCATTATCGATCCGTAAATGCAGCCGGAACTCCGCCCGCGACGTGAACATCCGGTACGGCTCATCGGCGCCCTTAGTGATCAGATCGTCGATCAGAATCCCGGTGTACCCTTCCGTCCGCCCGACCACGACCCCCGCCTCGCCCCGCACCGCGCAAGCCGCATTGATCCCCGCGATCAGCCCCTGGCACCCCGCCTCCTCGTACCCGGACGTGCCGTTGATCTGCCCCGCCAGAAACAGTCCCCGGATCGACTTCACCTCCAAGGTATGATCCAGCTCCCGCGGATCGATCGCGTCATATTCAATCGCATACCCCGGCCGGATCATCTCCGCCTGATCGAGGCCCGATACCGACGCAACCATGGCCGCCTGCACGTCGATCGGCATGCTGGTCGACATCCCGTTCACGTAGATCTCGTTTGTGTCCAGCCCCTCCGGCTCCAGGAAAATCTGGTGCCGCGTCTTATCCGGGAACTTGACGATCTTGTCCTCGATCGACGGGCAGTACCGCGGCCCCACCCCTTCAATCCGACCACTATATAAAGGAGAGCGCGGGATCGCCTCACGCAAGATCCTGTGTGTCTCCTCCGTCGTGTAGCCGATATGACAGACCACCTGTTCCCGTTCGATCTTCTCCGTCAGGAACGAAAACGGTGTCGGCACCGCATCGCCCGGCTGCGGCTCAAACTTGCTCCAGTCGATGGTCCGCCCGTCCAGCCTCGGAGGCGTGCCGGTCTTCAGCCGTGTCCACTTCAGCCCCAACGTGCGTAACTGCTCGCCCAGCAATTGCGACGGCGCCTCGCCGTTCCGCCCGCAGCTATAGCGCGCTTCGCCCACGTGTGCCAGCCCATTCAAAAAGGTCCCCGTCGTCACCACCACGGTTGCCGCTTGGATCGTTCGCCCGTCGCGTAGCCGTACGCCCGTGACTCGCCGCTCGCCTACCTCCGCAATCTCCAGCGATGCCGCCTCTGCTTGCTTAATCCGCAGATTCGGCTCCCGCTCCAGCACCTCCCGCATCCGGATGCGGTACATCTTCTTATCGCACTGCGCCCGCGGCGACCAAACCGCTGGCCCGCGGCTCGTGTTCAGCAGCCGGAACTGGATCCCCACCGCATCCGCCACTTCCCCCATCACGCCGCCCAGCGCGTCAATCTCCCGCACCAGGTGCCCCTTGGCGATTCCCCCAATTGCCGGATTGCACGACATCTGCGCAATCAGGTCCAGGTTCATCGTCACCATCGCAGTCTTCAGGCCCATGCGCGCGCACGCGCGCGCCGCCTCGCAGCCAGCATGCCCAGCCCCTACCACAATCACGTCGTACTGCTCGACCATTGTTATCATTGTATCGGCTATGAAGGTCCTCATCATCGGCAGCGGCGGCCGCGAGCACGCCCTCGCCTGGCGCCTCGCTCAGAGTTCCCAAGTGGAGCGCGTCTTCGCCGCCCCTGGCAATCCGGGTATCGCGCGCGTCGCCACGTGCATTTCCGCGGGCGACGGCTCCCCTGCCGCCTACCTCGCCGCCGCCGATTCGGTGGATGCCGATCTCACCGTCGTCGGACCCGAAGCGCCGCTCGTCGCGGGTGTAGTTGATGCCTTCCGCGCCAATGGCCGCACAATCTTCGGTCCCACCACCGCCGCCGCGCAGCTCGAAGGTAGCAAGATTTTCGCCAAGTACTTTCTCGAACAAAGACGCATCCCTACCGCGGCCTTCGCTACCGCCGCCGATGCCGCCGGAGCCTGCCGCGCCCTCGACCGCTTCACTTACCCGGTCGTCATCAAGTCCGATGGCCTCGCCGCCGGCAAAGGCGTCGTCGTCGCTCCGGACCGCCCCGCTGCCGAAGCCGCCCTCGCCGCGCTCAAGCCGCCCTTCGTCATCGAAGAATTCCTCCAGGGCCAAGAGGTCAGCTTCATCGTCATAAGCGACGGCCGCAACATCGTCCCGCTCGCCCCCACCCAGGACCACAAAGCCCTGCTCGATGGCGACCAGGGGCCTAATACCGGCGGCATGGGAGCCTATTGCGACGCCAGCATCCTCACCCCCGCCCAAACCGGCGACATCCTCGCCCGCATCATCTGCCCCACCATCGCAGCCACCGGCTTCACAGGATTCCTCTACGCTGGCCTGATGCTCACCGCCGCTGGCCCCAAGGTCCTCGAGTTCAACGTCCGCCTCGGCGACCCCGAGACCCAGCCCATCATGCACCGCCTCGCGACGGACCTCGCCCCGGTGCTGCTCGCCGCCGCGCGCGGCGAACTCGCCACCACGCATCTTGACTGGAATGCCGGTCCATCTGTCTGCGTCGTCCTCGCTTCAGCCGGCTATCCCGGTTCGGTCACGCCCGGCCAGCCCATCTACGGTATTGAAGCGGCCGAGGCCCTCGGCGCCACCGTGTTCCACGCCGGAACGCGCCAGTCCGCAAACGGCATCGAAACCGTCGGTGGCCGCGTCCTAGGTGTTACCGCCTCCGGCCCCGATCTTGCCGATGCCATCGACCACGCCTACACGGCCGTAAAAGCCATCCACTTTGAAGGCATGCAATTCCGCACTGACATCGGTTCCAAAGGCTTGCGGTAGCCGCGCACCGTCTTCTTCGATTACGTGCCTATGCGTTTGACACAAAGCATCTGGATGCCTCGGCCGCCGACGAAGCACCATCCAAATTACCGTTCAAAGCCAACCAATGCGGGTATCCACCACCCACATATGCGGTCATTGGCCTTGACGCTATAATAAAACCAGTCCGGGCACGTAGCTCAGATGGATAGAGCGGTCGCCTCCTAAGCGACAGGTCGGCAGTTCGAATCTGCCCGTGCCTACCACCCCTATCCCCCTCGCAATCCAGGATATACGGGTCCACAAAGCATCTGCCCGTATTGAAAGCACTGCACTTGCTCGCCCAAGATCCCCTCAGTGTGGTTGACGCGGCGTTTTCGCGAATGTTAAGCTACAGATTTAAGGCGCTCCTCCGAGCTCTCTCCAAGTCAATCCAAATGGAAGCAACCTTGCACGCCTTGAGTGGGATTTTGCTGCGGGCGGTCCCCACTTTCCTGCTCATCTTTTTCCTGCACTTCTACCTGAAGTACATGTTCTTCAAGCCCCTCGACAAGGTGCTGAAGGCCCGCTACGACGCCACCGAGGGTGCCCAACGCCGTGCCGCCGAGAGTCTTGAAAAAGCTGCCGCGAGAACCGCCGAATACGAGGCTGCCATCCGCGCCGCCCGCGCCGAAATCTACCAGTCGCAGGAGCAGATGCACCGCCGCCTCGAAGAGGAGCAGGCTGCCCAAATCCAGGCCACCCGCCAGCAGGCTGAAGCCTCCGTGGCCGAAGCCAAGGCGCAGCTTGCCGCCGAAGTCGCCGGCGCCAAACAGAACCTTGCCGCCGAAAGCGATGCCTTGGCCGGCCAGATCGCCGACGTCATCTTGAATCGGAGTGTCGCGGCATGAAGCGCCTCCTCTTAGCGCTGCTGGTTCTCTTCTTTACCGCGCAAATTCCCGCCCGCAGCCAGCAGCCGGAGTCCGAAGCGGAAAAGATCAGCAAATCCACCGGCCTCACTGAACATGGTCCGAACATTCTCTGGGGATGGCTCAACTTTCTGCTCCTGGTCGGCGGCCTCGCCTACATCGCCAAGAAGAACGCCGGCCCTTACTTCGCCAAGCGGAACCTCGAAATTCGCAAGGGCTTGATAGAAGCGGAAGCCGCCCGCGCAGAGTCCGAAGCCCGCGAGGCCGAAGTGAATCGCCGCCTCGCGAACCTTCAGGCTGAAATCGAAGAGCTCCGCCGCAGTGCCAAAGCTGAAGCCGAAGCCGACGCCGATCATGTCCGCCGCGCAACCGCCGCCGAAGTCGCCAAGATTCAACAACAGATCGCCGAAGAGGTCGCTGCCGCCGGCAAGTCCGCGCGCCTCGAACTGCGCCGCTACGCCGCTGAGCTCGCCTTGAGCCTTGCCGAACAGAAAATCACCGCGCGCCTTTCGCCCGAAACCCAAAACCGCCTGGTGAAGAATTTCGTCGTCAGCATCGCCCGCACGGCTCCGGGCATAGAATAGGCAACTGGACTTATGACGCACTCCGCCCTCGCCTCCCGATACGCCAGCGCGCTGGTGGATGTGGCTACCAGCCCCAAAGCAGGGGTGGACCCGCATCACCTGCTCGGCGAGCTGCGCACTTTCGAAGAGGTTTACCAGTCGTCCGCGGAATTACGCAACGCGTTGACCACGCCCTCCGTGCCGCCCGCCCGTAAACGCGCCGTCGTCGGCCGGCTAGGCGACCTGCTCAAGGTTTCGCGCATCGCGCGCAACTTCCTGTTCGTGCTATCGGATCATCGCCGCATGAACATGCTGGCCGAAGTGCTCGAGGCATTCGACCTGCTCTCCGACGAGCGCCTGGGCTTCACGCGCGCCGAAATCAGCTCCGCCCGCGATCTCGATCCGCGCCAGCGCGACGTGGTCGCGCAACAACTCGAGCGCCTTACCGGAAAAAACGTGCGCACGCGCTTCTCCCTAGACCGAGACTTGATTGGTGGCCTGCTGGCCCGTGTCGGCTCGACAGTCTACGATGGCTCCGTAAGAGGCCAGCTCCGGGCCCTGGGTAAGCGCCTGGAACAGGAATGATCTTTATGAACCGAGGTTGGACAAGCGGTTTTTATCTGTGTTCATCCGTGTCCATCTGTGGTTCCAAATTGAGGTTTGAATGGCTCAAATTCGAGCAGACGAAATAACCACTCTCCTCCGTCAGGAGATTGAAAATTACGAAGGCGCCATCGATGTCTCCGAAACCGGATCGGTGATCTCCGTCGGTGACGGCATCGCCCGCATCCACGGCCTCGAAAAAGTCATGGCCGGCGAACTCATCGAGTTCCCCCACGACGTGGCCGGCATTGCCATGAACCTGGAAGAGGACCAGGTCGGCGCCGTGCTGCTTGGCGACTACACCGAAATCAAGGAAGGCGATGAAGTCCGCCGCACCGGCCGCATTATGTCTGTCCCCGTGGGCGAAGCCATGATCGGACGCGTCGTCAATGCGCTCGGCCAGCCCATCGACGACAAGGGGCCCATCCACACCACGCAGTTCAATCCCATCGAACGCCTGGCGCCCGGCGTGGTCGACCGCCGCCCCGTGAAAGAACCGCTGCAAACCGGCATCAAGGCCATCGACGCCATGATCCCCATCGGCCGCGGCCAGCGCGAGTTGATCATCGGCGACCGCCAGACCGGCAAAACCGCCATCGCCCTCGACACCATCATTAATCAAAAGGGCGGCGACGTCATCTGCATCTACGTTGCCATCGGCCAGAAGCGCTCCACGGTTGCCCAGGTCGTCAAGACGCTCGAAGATTACGGCGCCATGGAGTACTCCATCGTGGTGCTGGCCTCCGCGTCCGACCCCGCGCCCATGCAGTACATCGCGCCTTACGCCGGCTGCGCCATCGGCGA
Source organism: Bryobacteraceae bacterium (assembly GCA_035541265.1). Classification (GTDB taxonomy): domain Bacteria; phylum Acidobacteriota; class Terriglobia; order Bryobacterales; family Bryobacteraceae; genus Bog-159. Next base: position 3,626 of record DATKNQ010000090.1, on the reverse strand, counting down.
ATACTTCCGCGACAGCAAGCGCCACGCCCTCTGCATCTACGACGATCTTTCCAAACATGCCGCCGCGTATCGCGAAATCTCCCTGCTGCTCCGCCGTCCGCCCGGCCGCGAAGCCTTCCCCGGCGACGTTTTCTATCTCCACAGCCGCCTGCTGGAACGCGCCGCGAAGCTCAATGACGACAACGGCGGCGGATCGCTCACCGCCCTGCCATTCATCGAAACGCAGGCCGGCGACGTCTCCGCCTACATCCCGACCAACGTCATCTCCATCACCGACGGCCAGATCTACCTGCAGAGCGATCTGTTCAACTCTAACGTGCGGCCGGCCATCGATGTCGGCATTTCCGTCAGCCGCGTCGGCGGTAGCGCGCAGATCAAGGCCATGCGCCAGGTTGCCGGCACTCTCCGGCTAGATATGGCCCAGTTCCGCGACCTCGCGGCGTTCGCGCAATTCGGTTCCGATCTCGACAAGGCCTCCCTCGCGCAGATCAATCGCGGCAAGCATCTTGTCGAAGTTCTCAAGCAGGGCCAGTTCCAGCCGATACCCGTCGAAAAGCAAGTCCTGATCATCTTCGCCGGCACGCAAGGCTTTCTCGACGACCTGCCGGTCGAGCAGGTCCGGAAATTCGAAGAGGAACTCTACCGTTTCGTGGACAACGCCCACCGCGCGCTGCTGGCCAAAATTGTCGAAAAGAAAATCCTGGACGATGCTCTCCGCGCCGAGATCGCTGCGGTGATCAAGGAATTCAAGGACCGCTTCGTCGCCGAGCTGCCCGCGGCCAAAGCGCATGCCTAGCCTGATCGATATCCGCCGGCGCATCCGCTCGGTGCGCAACACGCAGCAGATCACCAAGGCCATGAAGATGGTCTCGGCCGCCAAGCTGCGCCGCGCGCAGGACCGCGTGATCGCCTCGCGCCCCTACGGCGCTGCCTTGCGCAACCTGCTCGGCGACGTGGCCGCCGCGGCCGGATCCGACGAGCGCATGGCCGCGCATCCGTTGCTCGCGCGCCGCCCCGAAAAGCGTGTGCAGCTCGTCCTGATCACCTCCGACAAAGGACTCGCCGGCGCCTTCAATTCGAACCTGATCAAAGCGGCGCTGCGTTTCGCCGAAGAGCACCAGCCCGCCGGGACGGACTTTCTGTTAATCGGACGCAAAGGCCGCGACTTCTTCCGCAAGCGCGGCGTCCCCATCACTGGCGAGCACCTCGGCATGGCCAAAGTGCGGCACGAAGATGCCCGCTCGATCGCCGGCCAGATCATGGACCGTTTCCGCAACGAAGAAATCGACGCGGTCTATCTGCTCTACAACGAATTCAAATCGGTAATGTCGCAAAAGGTGACGTTGACGCAGGTGCTGCCGATGGAGCTGCCGAAGAAAGACGAGCCGGTGGACTTCATCTTCGAACAGCCGCCGCTGGACATGCTGGGCAGCCTGCTGCCACGCTACGTAGAAATCGAACTCTATCGCGCGCTGCTCGAATCCGCCGCGGCCGAACACGCCGCGCGCATGACGGCCATGGACGCGGCCACCTCCAACGCCGCCGACATGATCGACACCCTGACGCTCTACATGAACCGCGTGCGCCAGGCCAGCATCACCAAGGAAATTATCGAAGTAGTCAGCGGCGCCGCCGCCGCGGAGTAACAAATGAGGGTTCTTGGTTCTAGGTGCTGGGTGCTCGCAAACCCTCCTCAAACGGGAGGCCGTTATCCAGCACCCAGGACCCAGCGCCAGAGGTTTCAAAATGACAAACGGTAACCCAGTTGGTAAAGTCGTCCAGGTAGCCGGCCCCGCCGTGGACTGCCAGTTTCCCGAGGGCCAGATTCCCCTCGTCTACACGGCCCTGCGCATCACCAGCGAAGGCTTCGATGTGCCCACGCCCATCGATATCATCTGCGAGGTCGAGCAGCACATCGGCGAAGGCCGCGTCCGCACCATCGCGCTGCAGCCCACCGAAGGCCTGGTCCGCGGCATGCACGCGCAAAGCCTCGGCCATCCGGTCGAGGTGCCTGTCGGCAACGAAACCCTCGGCCGCGTGATGAACGTCATCGGCGAGCCGGTCGATAAAATGGGCCCCATCAACGCCAAGAAGTTCTATCCCATCCACCGCCCCGCGCCGTCCTTCGAAGAACAGTCCACGCGCCAGGAAATGTTCGAGACCGGCATCAAGGTCATCGACCTGATCGAGCCTTATCTCCGCGGCGGCAAGATCGGCCTGTTCGGCGGCGCCGGCGTCGGCAAGACCGTCATCATCCAGGAGCTCATCCACAACATCGCCATGAAGCACGGCGGCGTCTCGGTCTTCTCCGGCGTGGGCGAACGCACCCGCGAGGGCAACGACCTGTGGCTTGAAATGCAGGAGTCCGGCATCGTCGATCCGCACGACTACACCAAATCCAAAGTCGCCCTGGTCTATGGCCAGATGACCGAACCACCCGGCGCGCGCCTGCGCGTGGGCCTCACCGGCCTTACCGTCGCCGAGTATTTCCGCGACGAGCAGAATCAAGACGTGCTGCTCTTCATAGACAACATCTTCCGCTTCACGCAGGCCGGATCGGAAGTCTCCGCGCTGCTCGGCCGCATGCCGTCCGCCGTCGGATACCAGCCCAACCTCGCCAGCGAAATGGGCGAATTGCAGGAGCGCATCACCTCCACCAAGACCGGCTCCATCACTTCCGTGCAAGCCATCTACGTGCCTGCCGACGACTACACCGATCCCGCGCCGGCCACCGCGTTCGCGCACCTCGATGCCACCACCAACCTCTCGCGCGCCATCTCCGAACTCGGCATCTATCCGGCCGTGGATCCGCTGGCCTCCACTTCGCGCATTCTCGATCCGCGCATCATCGGCCAGGAACACTACGACGTCGCGCAGCAGGTGAAAGGCGTGCTCCAGCGCTACAAAGATCTGCAGGACATCATCGCCATCCTGGGTATTGACGAACTCTCCGACGAAGACAAACTCACCGTGGCCCGCGCGCGCAAGATCCAGCGCTTCCTTTCGCAGCCCTTCAACGTGGCCGAGCAGTTCACCGGCGTGTCCGGCAAATACGTGAAACTGGCTGATACCATCCGCGGCTTCAAGGAAATCGTAGACGGCAAGCACGACAGCATTCCCGAGCAGGCGTTCTACATGCAAGGCACCATCGAAGACGTGGTCGAGCGCGCCAAGGCCTTGCAGGGATAATCGCATGGCCGAAGCACTGTCACTCGAAATCGTAACGCCCGAGCGCCTGGTGGTGCGCGAGGAAGTCACCGCCGTGCAGGCGCCTGCGGCCAACGGGTATCTCGGCATCCTGCCCGGCCACGCGTCGCTGCTCACCGAACTGGGCACCGGCTTCCTGAACTTCGAAGCCGGAGGCAAGCGCTGGTTCCTGGCGGTCCACGGCGGCTACCTCGAAGTCCTGGATGATCACGTGCGCGTGCTGGCTGACGGCGCCGAGCGCGCCGAAGAGATCGACATCGAGCGCGCCCGGGAGGACATGCGCAAGGCGCAGGAACAAGTCTTCAACGCCTCGCTCGGAGTCGATCCAGCCATCGCCCTCGACGCCATGGCCAGCGCGCAAGCCCGTCTCGACGCGGCCGCCCAGAAGCAGCCGGAGCCGGAGCAGCGCCAGTAGCCGT
>DATKNQ010000089.1:0-6565 GCA_035541265.1 Bryobacteraceae bacterium | reverse complement strand
CGGCCCGCGCATGAAGATGCGGCCCTGACCGTCGGGCGTCGGCGGTTGCGCCGGCTTGACCGATGCCACTTCGAACGTCGGCGATTGCTGCGGTACCGCCGTCTGGCCAAACGCTGTGAACGCGATCGCTGCCGCGGCGAGTATTTTTTTACACATGCCAACTCCTTTTCAAAAAGACGGCTTCTCTATTTTATTGGACTAGGCGAACGGTTCGGGGGAGTTGAGCTTATTCGCTTTTTGTTCGCCTAAGAGGTATAATACTCGATCGTGAGCAAATGGTGTACGGTGACCGTCACCGATCCGGACGGACGTCGCCACAGCCTTGACGTGTTGGCCGACTCCAGCTACGACGCAGCGCACCTCTTCGTCGTCGAAGCCCGGCAGAAGCGGGCGGTAGGGCTCCCCAAACCTACCCTCGCCACCATTTTCGAAGTCGTCGCCGGCAGCCGGATCTATCGCGTCCGCGGGGCGGAACTCCAACGCTGGATCGTCGAGCGCCGCCAGTCGTGGAATGGCCCCAAAGGCTACCTGTTCCGCAAGCGGCCGGGCCTCGAATAGAACGCTGCGTTCGCTCATCGCCGATTTCGCCATCCCGTATACTCGAACCAGATGAACGTCCACCTGATCGACGGCACATATGAGCTCTTCCGCCACTTCTTTGCCGTACCCGCCGCCAACGACGCGAACGGCCGCGAGATCGGCGCCGTCCGCGGCGTGCTGCGATCGGTCCTGTCCATGATCGAGCAGGGTGCCACTCATCTCGGTGTGGCCACCGACCACGTGGTCGAGTCGTTCCGCAACAACCTGTATGCCGGATACAAGACCGCCGAAGGCGTCCCGGAGCCGCTGCTCTCGCAGTTTCCGATACTCGAGGAAGCTCTGGCCGACATGGGCGTGGTGGTCTGGCCCATGGTCGAGTACGAAGCCGACGATGCCCTCGCATCCTCCGCCGTCAAGGCCGCCTGCGACGAACGCGTCGAGCAGGTGGTGATCTGCACGCCCGACAAGGACCTCGCGCAGTCCGTCAGTGGCAGGCGAATCGTTCAGCTCGACCGTCGTCGCGGCATCCTTCGCGACCAGGCTGGAGTGGAAGCCAAATTCGGCGTCCAACCGGAATCCATTCCCGACTATCTGGCCGTGGTTGGCGATTCCGCTGATGGCTTTCCGGGCGTAGCCGGTTGGGGTGAAAAATCCGCGTCAACCGTCCTGGCTCGCTATCGCCATCTGGAGGACATCCCGCGGAATTGGCGCGAATGGCATCCGTCCATTGGCAGTGCGCGCCGGCTGGCCGAATCTCTTTTTGCCTCCTGGGACGATGCCCTGCTCTTCCGCACGCTCGCCACGCTGAGGCTTGACGTGCCCGTTTTCGAGTCGGTGGACGAGCTTCGCTGGCAGGGAGCGCGGCCGGGCTTTCAGGCCCGCTGCGACGCCATGGAAGCGCCGGATCTCTTCGCGCGCACCACCGCGGCTGCCGCTAAAATCCTGGGGCAGAAGGTGTGAGTTATTTCGACGAATTTGAGCGCTCTCGGCATACGCCTCTGAGGCTCGCCCCTTCTTTATGGGGCGGCGCGGTATTTTTGCCTAAGAGTATTCTGCCTAAGAGGGGCGCTGGGTAACTGCTTGCGAAAAGCCTGCACAAGCGTGCGCCCCCGAATCACGAGAGTAATGCCGGTCCAGTTCCGAAGCGTATCGAGTTCCTAGAATGCCAGCATTATCCACGAGCCAACGGCTCAAACATGTCGATCCGGTTGGAGCGGATCTGGAAATCAGTGAATCGGCCATTAGACCGTCGAGTTCGTCCCTGGTCAGCACCACGTCGCGGAAGACTGCTCCAAGGACACGCGTGGCAGCTAGGGCCAAGCCAGGCGATGCGTGCAGGACGATGGCCCGGCTCCTTACGGCCTTAGCCAGCAGACGCACCAGTTCCTCAAAGGAGAAGATCTCCGGACCAACTGCGTCGATTACAATGTTGTGCGAGGAGTGTGCAGCCTCCACTGCAATCTTCGCGAGATCTTCGACACAGATCGGCTGAAGCCGGTATTGACCCCCACCAGGGATGATGAACAGCGGAAGCTTCCGGAGTAAGAAGGCGATATTGTTGATCAGGATGTCTTCCACGCTGAACAGCACCGTCGGGCGCACGATGGCGTAGCTGAAGCGTGCTTTCCGGATTTCCTCTTCCAGGAGCGCCTTGCCTCGAAAATAGGGTAGTGGCGAGGCGGAATCAGGATTGGTTATGCTGATGTGGATCATGCGCTCCACGCCGGCAATCTCGGCAGCTCGGATGAGCGCGCGAGTGTTGGCAACCGCCATCTCGTGCGTCTTCGTGCCGCGATCGAATCTTATCCAGTACGTGTTATAGAGCACGCGCACGCCGGCTAACGATTCCGCCATTGCATTGGGATCATCGAATCGAAATGGAAATGCCCTCACTGAAGTCGCAAACTCGTTCGGCCGGTCTGGGTGTCCGGTCAGTGTAATGACGGGCTCGCCAAGCCTTAACAGGTGGCGTGCAATGTATTTCCCCGTATATCCAAAAGCCCCTGTGACGGCATTCATGGCTCCCTCTTTCTCGATTTCCGTTTTGACGCAATGCGCAGGAGGTTGCGAAATCCTTCGACCCGCAATCGCTCAATTTGGAGCAGTACCACGACAACGCTGTCTACCGTATGAAAGAAACTCTCCATCGCCAAGAGCCGTTCTTCGTAGAACTTGCCTAGGCCAGCGTCGGCTCCCGCATGCGACCGCGACCGGACGTTCTGAAGTGCCACGCTGACATCATTCAGGGCCTTGTCGAATTCCGGCTTTTGCCGCCGTTCCAATATGGTCTTTGTGATCTTCCAGAAATCCGTGTCCGCCAGGTAGTAATCTTTTCGATCGCCCGAACGCACTTGCTTGTGCACCATACCCAGTTGCTCAAGGGCGCGAATGTTCGTGCTGATAGCCCCTTTTGTCACCCCAACGATTGGTATGAGGTCATCAAGCGAAAGAGGGTTTTGGGACAGATACAAGGCGCCGTACAAAGCGCCCATAGCCCGCGGGTAGCCCCAGAACTCGCTTATGCGGCTAAGGTTTTCAATGAAGCCCCGGCGTATTTCATCTAAGATCATCGTTTAGTACATTCTAAACGTTCAATACCTACGCTGTCAATACTATCCCACGCCCAGCGATTATTCCACATCCACGATGAGGCTGGAGTGATCCGAGATCCCTGCCTCCCGCTCCGCGTGCGAATACCGGCACGACGTAACGCGCGGCACCAGGCTCGGCGTCGCGAAGCAGTGATCGAGCCGGAAGCCGTTCCCGCGCACGCCGCCCCTCAGCGTCGAATACCACGTCCACTCTGTCATGCCGGGATTGTGGTGACGCCACATGTCGGTCCAACCCGATGCCGAGAGCTTGCCGAAGTGCTCGGCGCAGACGTACGTCTTACCCTTCTCATCCACCCGGTGCGCGCCGGTATTCCAGTCGCCTGTCAGAAGAAACGGCTCGTGCAGCCGGGCTTGAGCCGCGCTCAGCACAGCTTCCCAAAAGAGGACCTTGGCGATGTTCAGTGGGTGCGTCTTATTGGAACCGGCTGCCATGATGTGCAGGACGCCGATCCCGAAGCCGTACTCCGGCAGGTCGATGTCCAGCCACCGGACGCGATACTCTGGCGCAGCCGGGCAGACGCTCCTCCGCAACAGCGGCGTGCGCGAGAAGACCGCGATGCCGTTCTCATTTTCAGTTGGACCCGTCGTTTCTACGTGCCGCCATCCTCGCTCAAACAGTGCGGCGCGGAGTTCTTTGCCGGGCCCGGCGCGATACTCGGTCAGAGCGATTACGTCGGCATCGTAAGCGGCGATCTCCTCGATGATGCGCGGGAGGCGTGTTCCGCCGCCGTGGCGGATGTTCCATGTGAGGAGCTTCATCGGCGTCGTCCGGCCCAACCGGGATCTCGCCCTACCCCTCCCGCAGCGCCCGCAGCGGATCGATCCGCGCCGCCCGCATTGCCGGCGCCATGCAGGCCCCCAGCGCCACCAGCATCAGGATCCCCGACGCCGTGGCCAGCGTCGCCGGGTCCGACGCTGACACCCCGTAGAGCCGCGTGGCAATCACCCGTCCCAGCGCCAGCGAACCGGCCACCCCGCAGGCGATGCCGATCGCCGCCGCCCGCGCTCCATCGACCACCACCGTGCGCACCACGTCCATCGACGAAGCTCCCACCGCCATGCGAATCCCGATCTCCCGCGTCCGCTGCGCCGCCAGCAGGCTCATCACGGCGTACACCCCGCCCGTCGCCAGCGACAGCGCCAGCCCGGCGAAGATCGTCAGCAGCGCCATCGTGAAACGGCTCTCCCAAAAACTGTCGGCCAGCCGCTGCTCCATCGAAAACGTGGCGTAGACGTTCATCAGCCGGCCCATTTGCCAGAGCGTGCGCTCCGTGGCCGGCGCCGCCGCCATCGGCTCGCCGCGCGTGCGCAGCACAAAGCTCATCGTCGGTTCGGGCGCCTGCGCATGCGGAAAATAAATCACCGGCTGAGCCTCGTCGGCGATCCCCGCGCCGCGCACGTCGGCGGCAATGCCCACGATGCGCCACTCGCCGGGAAACCGATCGACCATCGCCAGGTTCTGCCCGATCGCCGGCGCGTCGGCGAAGTAGCGGCGGGCCAGCGCCTGCGAGATCACCACCACCCGCGCCGCATCCGCCGTGTCGGCTTCGGTGATTGCGCGGCCGCTCAAAATCGGTGTTCGCAGCGTTTCGAAGTACCGCGGCAGGATGCTCAACGTGAACGCGGCGCAGTCGCGTCCCGGCTCCGCCGCGCCTCCCCCGGGAACGAAGCGCGCCGGCGCGATCGGCACCAGCGGCGGCGGAAAGCTGACCGCGCTCACCGATTCCACCCCGGCAATCTCGCCCAGCCGCGCCGCTGCCGCCGTGAAGTGATTGCGCCGCGCCGCCGGCGCCGCGTAAGCTTCCCCGCGCAGCGAATTCCGCACCGTGAGCAGGTGCCCCGGCTCGAACCCCCACTTCCGGTGCTGTAGCTTCCAGAACGTCTGAATCATCAGCCCCGCCGAGGCCACCAGCAGAACCGAAAGACCCACCTCCGACGCCATCAACACATTCCGCCACACCGCGCTCCGCCGTCCCGCAGTGCCGCCCCGGCTGGCCTCGTTCAGGCCTGCCGCCACCCCCGACCGGAATGCCTGCCTCGCCGGCGCCAGCCCGAACACAACCGAAGTCAGCGTGCTCAGCGCAAGAGCAAACGCCGCCGCGCGCAGGCTGATGTCCACCTGGTCGGCGAAAGGAAGCCCCGCCGTGCCGGGCACCAGCGCCAGTATCGGAGCCAGGCTGAATTTCGCCAGCACCACCCCCAACGCGCCGCCCGCCAGCGACAGCAGCAGGCTCTCGGTCAGCAATTGCCGCACGATCTGTGCCCGCGATGCCCCCAGCGCGATGCGCAGTGCGAACTCGCGCCCACGAGCAGCGTACCGCACCAGCAGCAGGTTCGTGATGTTGGCGCAGGCAATCAGCATCATGATCGCCACCGCGCCCTGCAATAGAAGAAAGGTGCTGCGGTAATCGCCCGTCAGCTCCTCGCGGATGCCGTTTACCGCCGCCGTGTGTGGCGTCACGTCGGCCGGGCTCTCGCTGCCCATCTGCGCCGCAAGCGCCGCCAGCTCCGCACGCGCCTGTCCCACTTCAACGCCCCTTCTCAGCCGCCCCAGCACGACCAGGGGGCGCTGCCTGCGCTCCTGCCGCTTCGACTCGAAGTTGTTGGGCACAAACAAATCGGGCTGCACGTTGATGGCGCTGCTGACGATTCGATAGTCCGGCGGCAGAATCCCGACGATCGTCGCCGCGTGCCCGTCCAGCTCCACCTTGGATCCCACCACCGACTCCGCGCCGCCAAACGCCGCGCGCCACAGCGGGTAACTGAGAATCGCCACCTGGTCCCGTCCCGGCGCGTCTTCGCCCTTCGCGAACGTCCGGCCGCGAAACGCCCGCACGCCCGCCACATCGAAGAAGTTGGCGGTCACTTCGTGCGTCAATGGGGTTAACGGCTGGTCCAGCGCGGTGAGCGTGCGATTGGTGTTGAAGTACGCCGCCATGTCCTGGAAACTGCGGTTTCGTTCTTTCCAGTCGAAGTAGTCGGCAGGGGACGAAAATGCCTTCCGGTTGCCCCCAAACCGGCTGAAGTCCGACCAGATGACCGCCAGCCGGTCCGGCTCGCGATACGGCAGCGGGTTCAGCAGAATCCCGTCGATCAGGCTGAAGATCGCCGTCGTAGCCCCGATTCCCAGCGCCACGATCCACACCCCCAGCAGGCTGAATCCCCAATTGCGGCGCAAGAGCCGGCACCCATAGACAGCATCACGAAGCAAATCGCGCATGAGTCCATGGACGCCGCCCCGCTGGAATCGTGAGGATGGCTTTACATCACGTTCCTGTCGCTCAAAGCACGCGGCGCAATGCCCTCTCCGGCGAACAAAAGGCGGTCACGCCCACTACTCCCGAAATACACGCGGCACCAAATACACTTCCACGATCCGTCGATTCCCGCCCCCTTCCTCCCTGCTATCGTGG
>DATKNQ010000088.1:0-18702 GCA_035541265.1 Bryobacteraceae bacterium | reverse complement strand
CGAGTGGGCCGCGGGGCATGCGGCCGGCGCCATCCACCTGGGGCGGGGCATCATCGAGCGCGATATCGAATTGAAGGTGCCGGACAAGAGCACGCGCCTGGTGCTGTATTGCGGCGGCGGATACCGTTCGGCTCTGGCGGCGGACAATCTGCAAAAGATGGGCTACACGGATGCCATCTCTCTCGATGGCGGATGGAAAGCATGGCAGCAAGCCGGCCTGCCCGTGGAAAAGTAAATTCGCCGTCCGAAGCCATTCTGCTGTTCTCCGACGCGCGGGAATGGCGCCGGTGGCTCGCCCGGAACCACACCGCATCGCCGGGCATTTGGGTTCGACTGTCCAAAAAAGGCGCCGAAACGCGGTCGGTCTCCTACGCCCAAGCGCTTGAAGAAGCAATATGTTACGGCTGGATTGACGCGCAGAAACGTCCGGAAAGCCAAAATTTCTGGCTGCAGCGATTCACGCCGCGCGGCCCGAAAAGCATCTGGTCGAAGCGGAACCGCGAGAAGGCTGCGGACTTGATCGAAGCGGGACGCATGCGGCCGGCAGGGCTCGCGCAAGTCGAGCGGGCCAAGCAGGACGGCCGCTGGGAGAGCGCCTACGATTCGCCGCGCACCGCAGAGGTGCCCGACGACCTGGCGGCCGCGCTCGCCCGAAACGCGAAGGCCGGTGCCTTCTTCGAGACTCTCGACCGCGCCAACCGCTACGCCGTGCTGTGGCGCGTGCAGACGGCCAAGAAGCCCGAGACGCGCGCGCGCCGTATCGCGCAGTTCGTCGAGATGCTGGCGCGCCACGAAAAACTGCACCCATAGCGCTCACCACATCAGGATCAACCCGGCGCAGCGCCAGGCGACGTATCCCAGCGGGATCAGCTCGGCCACCCGCACCTGTGCCGGGTAGAAGCCGAACCGGATGGCCAAAGCGCAAGCCACGCCCGCCGCGACCCAGTACGGATTCAGGCCGAAGTGAAACGCGGCGGTGTAAGCGATGATCGCGAGATAACAGACCAGCGGCCAATTCGCCCGTAGCGCGCCGCAGAATCGCCGCCACGCCACCAGGATCGCCAACACGCCAATGAAGAGCGTCACGCCATTAAACAAGGTGAACGGGTAATGGCCCATGCGCACAGCATAGCGCTACAATGTCGTGTTCGCCCGATGCGGAGGTCTTCCTAGTGGATGTTCTGAGGGCTCTAATGCGCTTCTTCAGCTATCTTTTTCACGGATTGCTCACCTTGTTCCTGTTGGGGATTTCGATCGTCGCGCTATTGAGCGGCCAATCGCTGCAACTCGGCATGCTGCCCTGGCAGGGGCCGGCGCTGGGTTATTGGCTTTTGTCCTTGAGCGCCGCCGGACTGGTCTCCGTGATCCTGGCGATCCGGCGCAAATGGCGGGCGCTGTTCTTCTTGTGGAGCCTGGCGGTGCTGCTGGTGATGGTGCAGGGATTCTTCTTCAGCCACTTCTACTTCCGTGGCGCGCCGGAATTTCATGTGGCGTTGAGCCTGATGGCCGGCGCCGTCATCGCGTTATTCGGAGCGTGGTTCCAGTTACGCCGCGAGCCCTTGCGCTAGCCATCACGATTAAAAAACAGCAATGTATGGGTGCACGCCGGGTGCCATCTGTTAACATCGAGTTGAACCCGCGATATGGTAGCCACCTTGTTTCCCATTGCATTTCTGGCCGCCAACTCAGCTGCCTCGCGCATGGTGCGCGGCCTGTTCGACGACACGTTCAGCGGCGTCCACCAACTCAGCTGGTTCGACTGGGCGATCCTGATCCCCTACTTCGGGATTCTGATTCTGTTGTCGGTCTACGGCGTGCACCGCTACGACATCATTCGCCGTTATTTCCGGCATCGCAAGAAGGCCACCGGCGAGCCGGTGCATCGCTTCGCCGAACTGCCGCGGGTTACCATCCAGCTTCCCATTTACAACGAACGGTACGTAATCGAACGGCTCATCGATGAGGTCACGCGCATCGAGTATCCGCGCGAGCTGCTGCAGATCCAGGTGCTGGATGATTCGACCGACGATACCGCGCCGTTCGCCGAAGCGCTGGTTGAGCGCTATCGCGCGCTGGGATTTCCGATCGAATATCATCACCGCCAGAATCGGGAAGGCTACAAAGCCGGCGCACTCACGGCAGGACTGAAAACGGCCACGGGCGAATTCGTGGCCATCTTCGATGCGGATTTTACACCGCCGGCGGACTTCCTCACGCGCACGATTCAATACTTCGCCGACCCCACGGTCGGCGTGGTACAGACCCGCTGGAGCTATCTGAATCGCGACTACAGCTTCCTGACGGAAGTGGAAGCCATGCTGCTCGACGGCCACTTCATCCTGGAGCATGGCGCCCGGTCGCGCGCGGGCTACTTCTTCAACTTCAACGGCACGGCCGGGATTCTGCGCCGCAAGATGATCGAGGATGCGGGCGGCTGGCAGCACGATACGCTTACCGAAGATACCGATCTGAGCTACCGCGCGCAGTTGAAGGGCTGGCGCTTCGTCTACATTCCCGGACTGGAATGTCCGTCCGAGCTGCCCGTGGAAATGCACGGATTCCAGGTGCAGCAATCGCGCTGGGCCAAAGGCCTGACACAGTGCGCGCGCAAGCTGCTGCCTGCCATCTTCCGCTCGAACGTGCCGCGCCGCGTGAAGGCGGAAGCATTCCTGCATTTGACGCCCAACATTTCTTATCCGCTGATGATCGTGGTTTCGGCGCTGATGCTGCCGGTGATGATCGTGCGGTTTTACATGGGCGTCTGGCAGATGGTGTTTATCGACCTGCCGCTCATCATGGCGGCGTTCTGGTCGATTTCGGCGTTCTACGTGGTGGCGCAGCGCGAGCTATATCCCAAGCACTGGAAGCGCTCGATTCTGCTGCTGCCGCTGCTGATGGCCATCGGTGTGGCGCTCACGGTGGTCAACACGCGCGCTGTGCTGGAGGCGCTGTTCGGCATCCGCACGGCGTTTGTGCGTACGCCGAAATACGCCGTCGGCGACCGGCCGATGAACCTGGAGAATAAGAAATACCGCCGCAAGAGCGGCCTGCTGCCTTACATCGAGCTGGCCATCGGCACTTACTTTGTGGCCATGATCTTCTTCGCCATCGATACCTATAACTTCTTCTCGATCCCGTTCCTGATCCTGTTTGTCGCCGGTTACTATTGGGCCGGACTCGGCACCCTGTATCAGGAATATCAGGACAGGCTGCAGTGGCTGAAGCAGCGCAGCCTGGAACTGAAGACTGCCCGCTAGGTCTCCAAGTTCGGGAACAAACGACCAGACTGTGTTATTGTGTAAGTCCGTCCCGTAGAGTACGCCCGACTTACCAACCCCAAGCTTGGTTCGGCCTCGACAGTGGTTAAATTCAAGGTGGCGAGGGAGTTCATGGCCCATACTCCGCCCATCGAAGGCTCGTGGATGACAGTTATGCTGTCGATTATGGATCCCCAGGGTGCTGCCGCAGCGTAATATAAGGGACCGTAGCACTGCTGGAGGCTCGTGGTTCCGGCGAGCCCACAGGGTCCTTGCTCGGTGGAGGGAGTGGGTGCCAGTCGAACCTTGAGGCCGATGTGGCTCGCGGTATTAACAATGCCGTCCCATACCGCCCGGGTCTTGCACCAGGGCCCGGAGCGGGGACGGAGTCGGGTGTACCTGGAGGGCCTGAAGTGCACGGGAGCCGAGTTTCACCTGCGCAGTCCGGTCCGAGCTGAGGCGGTCCCGAGAAATAAGTGTTCCAGGCAGTCAGATATTCTGGGGAGTTCGCGAAAGGTAGCACCCCGATGTTGATGTCGACCGTGGTTACTCCTGCGGCGGCCATGTAGTTCAGCGCGGCTTCTTGCACCAGGTAATTGTTGTAGGTGCATGGGTTCGAGCCTAGTGTCCCGCCTGGATAGTACGGCTGGCAGCCGCCGCCCATGCCAGTAACTTCGGGACAGACCGTTACACAGTATACGCTTGTCCAGAGAGACCTAACTAGTCCAACGGCTACTGATGTGATTCCAGCTTTCTCTTCGAACGGTCCCGATCTACTGGGAATAGCCTTAATGACTGTTACGGGAGGAAGCGGCGCCACGGTGCAAGTTGCGCGCTACGGTCAGGTCCCGTGCGTGCTCGATACCAACTCTATGGCCGGGCACCTGGCAATTATGGGCACGACGACCAACTGCGATTGTGCCGATGCCGGGACAAACGTGGTAAGTGGGGTAGCCATCGGCGCGCGGGTTGTCGGCTATTTCCTGCAGACCGCGACGGCGGGCACCACGGCGCTCGTTGAGCTTACCCCTGGGCTAGTGGGGACTGAGATTCTGGCGTGTCGGTAGCGGCAACGACGCTTACCGCCAGCACGGCCACCGCAACCACCGTGTCCGAGGAGCGGCCTACACCCGCCTCCAGCACCGAGCCCCCAGCCCCTAGAACGCAAAAAACCCGACGTCCCCGCGCGCGGGTGCTATCATGAAAGAATCTGAGGGCTTGGTTGCGTGCCTATCGATTCCGAAAGACCTAAACAGAACCGCTCGGCAGTGTTTGTGCCGCTAGCCGTCGTGCTCGGCGCGTTGGTGGCCGGCTTCCTGGCGCCCGGCGTCGCCCATACGGCGACGAGCCAGCCGGAAGGCGACCTGCGGGCCAACGTCAAAACCTTCGCCTCGGCTTACGCCTTGATCGAAGAAAACTTTGCGGACCGGGTCGCTCCCGAAAAGGCCATTTACCAGGGCGCCATTCCGGGCATGCTGCGGACGCTCGATCCGCACTCCAACTTCCTCGACCCGGAAGAGTATCGCCTGCTGCAGCAGAACCAGCGCGGGAATTACTACGGCGTCGGCATGGAAGTGATGATGGACGGGCCGCACGTCTCGGTAGTCCAGGCGTTTCCCGGATCGCCGGCCTCGCATGCGGGCCTGCGGCGCGGCGATGTGATCGTGGCGGTGGATGACCACAACGTGGAGGGCGAGGATTCCGCGGCCGTGGCCGACCGGCTGAAGGGTCCGCGCGGCACCGAGGTCAAGGTGGGCGTGCGCCGGTACGGCGTGCCGCAGACGGTTTCGATGATGGTCACGCGCGGCGAGATCTCGCCGAGCGTGGTAGATGCTTTCTGGGTACGCCCGGGCATCGCCTACGTCAACATCAAAACTTTCGAAGCCCAGAGCGTCGGCCGTGACATGGAAGACGATCTCAAACAATTGGGCGAGGACAACGTCAACGGCTTGATCCTCGATCTGCGCGAGAATCGCGGCGGATTGGTAAACGAGGCTGTGTCGGTGGCCGGCCACTTCCTGCGCAAGGATCAGACGGTGGTTTCGCACCGTGGGCGCGCGGAAGCCGAGCAGGTGTTCCGCGCGAAGATTGGCAACCATGGCCGGCAGTATCCGGTGGTGGTGCTGGTGGACCGCAACACGGCGTCGGCTTCGGAGATCGTGGCGGGTGCCCTGCAGGATCACGATCGCGCCTGGGTAATGGGCGAGAATACCTTCGGCAAGGGGCTGGTGCAGGCGCAGTTTCCGCTTTCGGAAGACGCCGCGCTGCTGCTGACCATCGCGCGTTACTACACGCCGAGCGGCCGCCTGATCCAGCGCGATTATGAGCACCGGTCGTTCTTCGATTACTACTACCACAACCGCCAGGATGACTCGCCGAACTCGAACGACGTGAAGATGACCGATAGCGGCCGGACGGTGTATGGCGGCGGCGGCATCATGCCGGACGAGAAGTATCCCGTGCAGTACCTGAACACCTTCCAGCGCCACGTCCGCTACCCGCCGCCCGGCGAGTTCTACCATTTCGGGTCGATGTACTTCGGCGGGGCCGTCCCGCACTTGCCGGAAGGCTGGTCGGCTGACGAAGCGGTGGTGAAACGTTTCCACGACTACCTGCAGCAGCAGGGCGTGAGCTTCACCGAGGCGGAATTCAAGGAGAATCGCGCCTGGGTGGAAGACGGCATCAAGTACGAGCTGTACGCGCGGGCTTTCGACAAGCGCACGGCGGATCGCCTGGCTTATAGCGTAGATCCGGAAGTGCGGCAGGCGCTGGAAAGTCTGCCGCGGGCGCACGCCTTGCTCGAACAAGTGAAGCGCGCCATGATGCGGCGCACCGCCGGCTAATCCGCCAGCACATAGGCCCGCACGGGAAAGGTCGCGCCGCCCACCCAGGCGATGGGCGCGGCGTGCAGGAATCCGTGCGCGGGCAGCGCGGCCAGATTGGTCAGGTGCTCGCAGACCGGGATGCCCGCGCCCAACAGAATCGTGTGTGCCGGGCGGCGCAGGTTCCCCATGTCGTCAATGTTGACGGAATCGATGCCGGCAAACACCGCGCCGCCATCGGCCAGTGCGCGGCAGGCGTCCGCGGTCAGGTGCGGATTCGGGTCGAAGTAGCTGTCCGTGCGCCAGTGTGTGCTCCAATCGGTGCGGAACAGGACGGCGCGGCCCGCGATCTGGTGTCCGCGCAGCAGCGCGTGGCCGATACCGCGGCCGGAGATGCCACGCGCGTCTATTGCCGTGATGGGCAGATGCGCGAGCTTTTCTAACGGCAGAGCCGCCAGGTCAGTTCCCTCGCGGTAGCGGTGCCGCGGAGAATCGACATAGGTGCCGGTGTTGCCGCACAGGTGCAGCGAGGCGATGAAGAACTCCGTGCCTTCCGCATAGCGCGCGCGGGATGGCTCGTAGTCGAGCACCACGTCCATTTCCGGCACGGGAAGGCCGGGGTAGGTCCGCATCCCGGCTTCAACCGGGTGGCTGACGTCGATGATCCGCATACGCTACGCCAGGGCGCGGCGGCAATATTCGTAGCACTTGCGCACTTCTTCCACCGTATCGCCGCCCTTATACTCGTACTCGATGTTGGCCGGGATCGGATAGCGCTCGCGCTTGAGCAGTTGCAGCACTTCGCGGATCGGGGTGTCGCCCTCGCCGAACGGCATGTTGGGGCCTTCGTTCTTCTTGCGATCCTTGATGTGCAGCGTCACGATCTTCGCGTGATGCTCGGCGATGTAGGCCACCGGGTCGTAGCCGGCCGCCCAGAAGTGACCGATATCCAGGTTCACGCGGATGTAGGGTGAGAGCTTCATGGCCGCGGCGAAGCTCTCCGGCTTGGCGAATTCGTTCGGATCTTTGATGTTCGAGTGGCCGTGCATGCCGACCACCATCTTGTATTTGTCGGCGGCCGCGGCGATGCGCGGGGCCACCGAAAGCGTGGACGAAGTGGTGAGAGCCTTAACCCCCAGGGCCTGCGCAAACTCGAAGCCGCCGCGCGCGATTTCTTCGCTGGTGAAATCGTCGCGCATGTTGTAAGCGTAGGCGGAGAGCGAGATTCCGGCCTGGTCGAACTTGCGGCGGATGGCGCGGATCTCGTCGAGCGGCACCGTCAACCGCCAATGGCGCAGTTCTTCGCGCGGCAGGCTGGGCTCGACGTGCCCCATCGACAGTTCGCACTCGCTCAGGCCCACGTCGACGAAGCCCTGAATCGCCGCATCGAGCGGCCGGTCCCGAAAGCTGTAGGACTGCGCGCCGATCAGCACGCCGTTGACATGCGAATCGAGCTTGCCGAACGCGCGCGCCAGAGGTACAGCGGCGAGCGCCAAACGTCCAAAATCGCGGCGGGAATACATAGCAACCTCCTAAGAATTTAGCCACAGATGGACACAGGATGCACACAGACAAAAACCTGCGCGTTCATCTGCGTGAATCTGCGTGCATCTGCGGCTGATTTATGTTTCCGACGCTCAATTGTATCGGATTTGCTATGTTGCAGAGATGAGTAGCCCCCGCACGTTGCTGGACGTTCTCTCCGTTGCTGATGATTCCCGTACCGCGATCATCTTGCCCGATGCCGGCGCTTCGGTCACCTACGGCGATTTGCGGCAGCGCGTCCGGGCGATGGCGGCGGGGCTGCGCGCGGCGGCTGTCGGGCGCGGCGATCGCGTGGCGCTGGCGCTTCCCAATGGCCTGGATGCCATCGTGGCGTTTCTGGCGGCTGCGGCGGCGGGGACGGCGGCGCCCCTCAATCCCGGATACAAGTTCGAGGAGTTTTGTTTTTATCTGGAAGACACGCGCGCGAAGCTGTTGATGGTTCCGCAGGATGGGGCCGAGGAAGCTCGCCGCGCTGCCGCGCAACTTGGCGTTCCAGTGGTCACGCCCGAGATTGCCGGCGAGTGCGCCGTGCCCGATCCTGGTCCAGACGACGTCGCGCTGGTTCTGCACACCAGCGGCAGCACGGGACATCCCAAGCGCGTGCCGCTGCTGCATCGCAACCTGGCCGCGTCCACGCAGACCATAGCGGAGACTTACGCGCTCGGCCCGGACGATGTGTCACTGTGCCTGATGCCGCTGTTTCACGTCCACGGCTTGATGGCCTCGACCATGGCCACGCTGCTCACCGGCGGCGCGGTGGTTGTTCCAGTGCGCTTCAATCCGCTGGCCTTCTGGCGCATGGTGCGCGATTACGGCGTCACCTGGTATTCCGCCGTGCCCACGATTCATCAACTCATCCTGATGCGCAAGGGCGGCGGCGAATCGAAGCTGCGCTTCGTGCGGTCGTGCAGCGCGGCGCTCTCGCCGGACCTGATGCGCCGCATGGAAGAATACTTCGCCGTGCCCGTGCTGGAGGCCTATGGCATGACCGAAGCATCGCACCAGATGGCGTCGAATCCGCTGCCTCCGGCCGCGCGCAAGCCCGGTGCGGTGGGGCGGGGAACCGGCGTACGCATCAGCATTCGCGATGAACGCGGCCATGAACTGCCGAATGGGAAGGCCGGAGAAGTCTGCATCGCCGGGCCGGGCGTGATCCGCGAATACGAGAACAGTCCGGAAGCCACGGCCAAGTCGTTTCTTGGCGATTGGTTCCGCACCGGCGATCAGGGCATTCTGGATGACGATGGCTATCTGCGCCTGACGGGTCGCTTGAAGGAACTCATCATCCGGGCGGGCGAGAATATCGCGCCGCGCGAAATCGACGAGATCCTGCTGCTGCACCCCGCGGCGGCCGAGGCGGTGTGCTTCGGCGTGCCGCATCCGGCCTGGGGTGAGGAGGTCGAAGCGGCGGTGGTTGTGCGTCCGGAAACACCGGCCGACGAAGCGGAGCTGTTGCGTTACTGCCGCGAGCGCCTGGCGGATTTCAAGTGCCCCAAGAAGATCCACATCGTCACGGCGATACCGCGCACGGCGACGGGCAAGATCCAGCGGCTGAATGTGGCGGCAGTTTTCAGCGGAGCGGGGAAGTGAAGTTTGTCATCGTGGGCGCCGGCGCGGTGGGCGCCTATATCGGCGCGAAGATGGCCCGCGCGGGCTTCGATGTGACGCTGTTCGCGCGCGGCGCGCAGTTGCATGCCATCGCCGAACGCGGCGTGCGCGTGCTCAGCCCGGATGGCGATTTCGAGGTTCGGCCGAAGATTGCGGGCGATCTCGGATCCATCGGACCGGCGGATGTGGTTTTCCTGGCGGTGAAAGCGCACAGCTTGCCGGCGCTGGCGCCGCTGGTGGCGCCGCTGCTCGCCCCGGAAACCTGCGTGGTCAGCCTGCAGAATGGCGTGCCCTGGTGGTTCACGCCGCTCGAGCGCGTGGACCCTGGCGGCGGGATCGCGGCGTCCATCGAACTGCGCCGCGTGCTGGGCTCGTTGGTTTATTTTGCGACGGAGATCGCGGAGCCGGGCGTCGTCCGTCACATTCAGGGCGACCGTGTTCCGATCGGCGAGCCCGACGGCACGCGCTCCGCACGTTGCCGCGCTGTGGCGGACGCGCTGATCGCATCCGGCTTGCGCTGCCCCGTAACAACGCACATCCGGGAGGAGATCTGGGTCAAGATTCTCGGCAACGTGGCGTTCAATCCGATCAGCGCGCTGACCGGTGCGACGCTCGCGCGCATGTGCGCCGATCCGGAGGTGGGAGCGCTGGCCCGCACGATCATGCGCGAAGCGGAAACGGTAGCTTCGCGAATGGGCATCACGTTGCCGGTCAGCATGGAGCAGCGTATCGCCGGCGCGGCTAGAGTTGGCGAGCACAAGACGTCCATGTTGCAGGATCTGGAAGCTGGCCGGCCACTGGAGCTCGAGGCCGTAGTGGGCGCGGTGCTCGAATTAGGCGAGCGCCTGGAAGTGTCCATGCCGGCGACGCAGGCTGTCTACGCCTGCACCAAGCTGCGCGCCGCGATTCAGGGCATCAGGCCGGGCTGATCGGCGAGGTGCAGAACGCGCAGCGCCGCGCCTGGATCGGGATGCTGCTCAAACAATCCGGGCACTGCTTGGTGGTCGGGTCGGGCGGCGCCTGGCCGCGACGCGCCCGCGCCATCACCGCATTCATTGGCGCCACCACAAAGAAGTAAACCGCGGCGGCGATCAGCACAAAGGATACCAGCGCATTCACGAAATCGCCGATCATGAACATGCTGCCGTGGATGGTGAATTTGATAGCGGAAAAATCGGGCTTGCCCGCGATTGCGGCAATCAAGGGATTTAACAGATCCTTGACCAGTGCCGTCACGACGGCGCCAAACGCGCCGCCGATGACCACCGCAACTGCCAGATCGATGACGTTCCCGCGTAGGATAAACTGCCTGAAGCCTTTGAGCATGTAGCCTCCGTGAGGCCCATTCTACCAATCGCGGGACCGATCGGCGGTAGCGTTAGTGATGACCGCCGCCAGCGCCGCCGACGCTGTGCCCGGCCGGCGCACTCGGCATACTAGTCGGGACACCGGAGCTACGCCCGACGCCGGAATATCCACCGGAATAACCGCCCGAGTACTGGCCAGTCCCCCGATTGGCGATCGATCTGACTGAGCCGATGTTCGGCCGGCGGGCCACCGGCACGCTGTGGGAGACCACGGAGTTGTAAGAGCCCGCGTAACCAGGCACGCCGCCGCCGCCATAGTAGAAGCCTGGCATGTAAGCGTTGTACACGTTATACGGGCTGAAGAACGGATAGCCGTACGGGCTGTAGAACATGCCATCCATCAACGGAACGTAGGTGTACATACCGAAATACGGGTTCCAGAACCATCCATTACCCAACATTCCGGCGCCATACAGACCGCCGCCAAACAGTCCACCACCAAACAGTCCGCCGCCATAAAGACCGCCGCCGCTGAACATGGAAGTACGCAGGCTGTTGGCCGCGGAAACGTTCGCCATCGAGACGTAGTCCGCGCGGCGCTCGCTCCAGCGGTTCAGTGCGTCGGTTTCCGTACGGTCGAACTTCTGCTCCGCCAAGGTGTCGAGCGCGATCAGGTGGCCTTCCTTCACATCCACCGCCTGCTTGTCGTCGCCGCTCACCTCGGCCTCGCCGTCGTAGACCTTCATTGCAGCGGGGTTCGAGTCAAACCGGTAAAGTCCCTTTTTGACCAGGTGAACGGTGGCGTTTCCAGCCACCACGGTCACCGAGTTGTCTTTACCGATGTCTTCGGCTTCCACGATGGCCGAGCCTTTCAGAAACTCCAGGCGGGTATCGATCAGCCGGTTCGTGATCATGCGAAACGAGCTGTTCTCGGCGACGCGGAGGAAAACACCCGGTGTCAGCAAAACCTCTGCCCGCCCCTCTTCAGTCCTGAGCGTCTGGTTTTCCTTAACTTCGGGGAAAGTCCCAAATTTGGTCTCCACTGCTTGGTCGCCGACGTACACCTGGCCTTCGACATAGTGGATCAGCCCGGAACGGGCCGAGATAACTGCCGTCTGGGCCACGGCGATACTGCCAGCCGCGAGTACCAGTCCGCAAAGTGCTAGCCTCCCTGCCGGTTGCATAAAAACTCCTTAATCAAGGATCTGCGCAATTGGGACGTTTGTCAATCCGTTTCCGTTACTACAAACGCACAATGTGCGGCGAATTCACACCTTGTAACGCGTTACGGGTGTCGACCACCAGGCCTGCGCGTTCAGCCACCAGCCGGTAATCGAATGCCGAATGATCGGTAATGATCACAGTACAATCGGCTTCCGCGGCTGCGGACTCGGGCTGCGCGTGTAAATTGATATCGTCCAGTTGCAACTGCGGCACGTAAGGATCACTGTACGCCAGCACCGCCCCGCGCCGCTTCAGCAACAACATGACGTCCAGCGCCGGCGATTCCCGCAGGTCCTCGATGTCCTTCTTATAGGCCACTCCCAGAATGTGGATGCGCGATCCCTTGACCGGCTTGCCGGCATCGTTCAGCGCGTTCTGGATTTTGTCCACCACGAAATGCGGCATTTGGCCATTGATATAACCCGCGAGCTCGATAAAGCGCGCCTCGATGCCGGCCTGTTTGGTCTTCCAGGAGAGGTAGAACGGGTCGATCGGGATACAGTGGCCGCCCAGCCCCGGACCAGGATAAAAAGGCATGAAACCGAAGGGCTTGGTGGCTGCCGCCTGGATCACTTCCCAGACGTTGATGCGCATGCGGTCGCACATCAGCGCCATCTCGTTCACCAGGCCGATGTTGATCATGCGAAAGGTGTTCTCGAGCAGCTTCACCATTTCCGCTACTTGGGTGGAACTGACGGGCACGACCGTCGTCAGGGCCTGCGCATAGAACACGCGGCCCATCTCCGTGCAGGCGGCCGTCGTGCCGCCCACCACCTTGGGGATGTTGGCGGTCTGATACCTGGCGTTGCCGGGATCCACACGCTCGGGCGAAAAACACAAGAAGAAATCCCGGCCGGCGCGCAGCCCGGTCTTCTCGAACATGGGCAGCAGCAATTCGTCCGTGGTGCCGGGGTAAGTGGTGGACTCCAGAATGATGAGCATGCCGGGATGCAGGTACTTCTGAATCTCCTCGCACGCCGACACGATGTAGCTCATGTCCGGGTCTTTCGTCTTGCGCAACGGAGTCGGCACGCAGATATTCACCGTGTCGAGATCGCGGATCGCACTGAAGTCCGTGGTGGCGCGCAGCTTGCCTGAGGCCACCAGTTTGGCCAGCACGCTGCCGGGCACGTCCCCGACGTACGAGTCGCCTGCGTTGACCCGTTGGGTCTTGGATGCGTTCAGGTCAATGCCGATGACCTCGAAGCCTGCCTTGGCAAACTCGACGGCCAGCGGCAGTCCGACGTAGCCCAATCCCACGATTCCCACGCGGGCGGTGCGTGAGGTGATCTTCTGCTGTAAGTTCTGGACGGCTGTTTCGGCGGCTTTCATAAGTAAATTCGATTCTATCCGGTTGAACCTGCGTTTGTCCGCTTAGGCTACTATTGGTCTGAGGAAAATTGTGCATGCAGCTACTTCTGCTTGCGGCTGTTCTCTCGACCAGTACACTGCTGGCCGTTGACCAGGGACTTCTGAGCCTGGCGCCGCCGGACGCTCAAATCTTGGCGGGGATTAACCTGGAACATGCCAAAGCAGCGCCGCTCGGCCGGTTCATCCAGGCGCAGTCCCAGCAGAAGCAGGAGCTGGAGCTGTCCGCGATGGAAAAGACCATGGGCTTCGACCCGTGGCGGGACGTGCGCGAAGTTCTGGTGGCGGCCGGTCCACCCGATCCCGGCGCGTTCCTGGTTCTTTTGCGCGGCACCTTCGGTGTGCCGAGGATCGTGGAGGCGGCCCTGGCCAACGGCGGAGCGGCGGAGACGTACAATGGCGCCATTGTCGTTCAGCGACGTACTGATAAGACCGCGCTGGCGTTTCCCGGCCAGACCCTCGCGATCATCGGACCTCCGGCCACAGTGCGTGCGGCGATCGACCGTAAGGCGGGTCCGGCGGTCATCAGCCCGGCCCTGCTGGAGCAGGTTAACCAGTTGAGTGCTACGCAAGACGCCTGGTTCGTTTCCGCTGCTCCGCTCGCCGGCCTGGATATGCAATCGCCCTTCGCCGGGCTGACGAAGATGCAACGCTCGAGCGGCGGTCTGAAGTCTGGGGCCGAGCTGGTGATCAGCCTTCGCGGCTGGTTTGCGACGGCTCAGGACGCTTCCGCGCTAGCGGCTCAGCTCAAGGTCTTGCTGATAAGCGCCGACCTTTATGTGCGTGACTCTTACCGTCCGGCATCCGGTCTTTTGCGGAACCTGAATGTCTCTGCCGAAGGGCTAGTCGTCAACCTTTCGGTGAGCGCGCCGGAATCTCAAATTGAGCAATTGCTCAGCAGTTCGCCTCGTTCGTTCACGCCCCTGTTACCATGAGGTTTGCCTCGATCGCTCCCCCGGCTACGGAATGTACTGGATTTCATGGTTTCCCCGGACCCGCAGCGGCCCGGGCTGTTGATTCGCGATCCCTATCGATATTCCGACGCCATGTTGATCGTTCCGCGGGCCATCGTCGAATGCCTGGAGTGTTTTGACGGGCGGCAGACGGACCTGGACCTACGCGCGTTGCTGGTACGGATCACCGGCGACCTGGAAGTGGGCGGTCTTGAACAACACCTCTTCGATACGTTGAGTAAGGCGGGATTCCTCGAGGACGCCACGTTTGCCGGGATGAAAGAGGCGCGCCAACGTGCTTTCGCCGAGGCGCCGAAGCGCGAGCCGGCGCACGCCGGAGGCGCTTATCCGCTGGAGATCACGGAACTCCGGCAGACGCTCACGCGATACATGGATGGCGCAGCCGGAGCGCCTTCACCCCGCGCTGGACTGATGGGCATCGCGGCGCCACACGTCAGTCCGGCGGGCGGGTGGCAGTCCTACCGCGCGGCTTACCAGGTGCTCGGCCCGGAACTGCAGAACCGCACATTTGTGATCCTGGCCACTTCGCACTACGGCGAGCCCGAGCGCTTCGGCCTTACGCGCAAGCCATTTGTTACGCCGCTGGGTGAGACGGCGACGAACACCGAGTTAGTCGAATGGCTGGAGGCGTACGGCGGTCCGGCGGTAAATATGGAAGATTACTGTCACTCGTTTGAACATACGGTCGAGTTACAGGTCATTTTTCTGCAACATATCTTCGGGCCGGACATTCGCATTCTGCCGATCCTTTGCGGCCAGTTTGCGCGCAGCATTTATTTGGGCGGCGCGCCTGAATCCAACGACGGCGTGAAGCGCTTCTTCGGGGCGCTGAGCGAACTGGCCGCACGGGAAGGCGACCGTCTCTTCTGGATTCTGGGGATCGACATGGCGCACATGGGCGCGCGCTATCAGGATAATTTTTCGGCGGAGGCCGGCCGCGGTGTGATGGCCGAAGTGGCGGAACGCGACCGGCGGCGCATCGAACGCATCAATGCCTCGGATGGCGACGGTTTCTGGGACCTGGTACGGGAGAAGCACGACGATTTGAAATGGTGCGGGTCGGCGCCGCTCTACACCTTTCTGAAAAGCCTGCCGGGCATGCGCGGCGACCTGCTGCACTATGAGCAGTGGAACATCGATCCGCAAAGCGTGGTGAGCTTTGCGGGAATCGCCTTTTCCAAACCGTGATACAACCGTTCTTATGCGCAGACGCACTTTTCTGCAAACCGCCTCGACGGCGGTGGTGGCGGCTATGAGCTCGTCCGCGGAACCCGTGCCTATCAAGCTGGGTTTTGATTCCTACTCCATCCGCGCCTTTGAGTGGAAGGCGATCCAGTTGCTCGACTATGCCGCGGGCTTGAAGCTGGATACCGTGCAGCTTTCGAGCCTGGGCGATTACGAAAACCTGGACGCGGGATATCTGCAGAAAGTGAAGGACCATGCCGCGCGCGTGGGCGTCGGGATCGACGCGGGCATCGGCTGCATCTGCCCTTCGTCGCCGGCCTACAACAAGAAGGAAGGCGAGCCGGTAGAGTATGTCACGCGCGGCCTGCGCGTGGCGCACGCCGTTGGTTCTTCCGTGATGCGCTGCTACATGGGCACGCGCGACAACCGGCATACGGCATTGCCGCTCGAAGGGCACATCGAGAATACGGTCAAGGTGCTGCGCGCCGTGCGCTCGCAAGCCCTCGACCTGGGCGTGCGCATCGGCGTGGAGAACCATGCCGGCGACATGCAGGCGCGCGAAGTGAAGATGCTGATCGAAGAGGCGGGCAAGGATTTTGTCGGATCGACGCTGGATGCCGGCAATCCCATGTGGGTGGTCGAAGATCCGCTGCTCACGCTCGAGACGCTCGCGCCGTACGTGGTGACGTCGCACGTGCGTGACAGCGCCGTTTTCGAGCATCCGCGCGGCGCGGCGGCGCAGTGGGTCGCGCTGGGCGATGGCTCCGTCGACATGCATCGTTTCGTCGAGATCTTCCGCGAACGTTGCCCGCGCGCCGCTATCCAACTGGAGATCATCACCGGCCGTCCGCCAGAGATTCTGCCGTATTTCGAGCCCGATTTCTGGAAGGCGTTTCAGAAGACGCCGGCGTGGGAGTTCGCGCGCTTCGTGGCGTTGGCGAAACACGGCCAACCGTATCTCGGCGACATGGTTATCGGCGAATGGTCGAATAATTCTCCCACGGTCGAAGCTGCGCTCAAAGAGCAGCAGCGCGTGGACCTCGAACGCAGCCTGGAATACGCGAAGAGGAAGCTAGGGCTCGGCATCCGCTGGCGGGCATGACGTCCAATTCGCGCGGATCACAAAGCGTTTGGGGCCGCTCCAATATAGTTGAACGGGTAACACGTGACCAGAGTCAAGGTCTCGTGCGCGGCGTCGCGCAATACTGAAACATCTTCCGGCTCGACAATCTGCGTCGAGCGCGGGCGAACGGTGCGAAAGCCGGCGGACAGGAACGTTGTTGGCTTTCGCTAACGCGAGTGCCTCATTCTTCGGGTAAACGAATGCTTGTCCGTAGTTCCTGCCGGGATGAAACCCTGCCGGATGGCATCCGGTTGCGCGGAGGGCCGCTCGTGAACCTTGATGATCGGCTTATCCAGTAAAGCCACCCATGCGATGGTGGCAAGTCGTTGCATTGTCTGGGTCACAGTTGCGTCCTCGGGGTGACGGATTGCCATCGCGCCACCAAACGCGGCGGAGCACCAAAGGCGCGCACCGGCCCCTGTCTTCAGTAACTTGCGGGAACGATCGGTAAGCGGTCGCCCGCGTCATCCAGCAGAAACGAGCTTCGGCATCTGATACCATATCGGTGAAACAAGTCTGAATATCCGTGTGTGACCCGGACCTGAGGAGTCTATCTATGCAGTCCAGACGTACCTTCCTGGTGGGCGCGATGAGCGCGGCGGCAGCGGCCCGCGTACTCGGCGCCAACGACCGGATTCGCCTCGGCCTGATCGGCGCGGGCGGACGCGGCAATCATTTGGTCAGAATGGCCAATGCCAATGGCGGCATCGAGTGGGCCGCCGTCTGCGACGCCTGGGACGTCCGGCGCGACGAAACCGCCGGCCGGCTGGGCGTGCCGGTGAAGAAATACGGGGATTACCGCGCGCTGCTCGATCAAAAAGACATCGACGCCGTGATTGTCGCCACCTGGGACCACATGCACTCACGCATCGCCTGCGACGCCTGCCGGGCCGGCAAGGATGCCTTCGTCGAAAAGCCCATGACCTCGCTGCCGCTGCAAGGCGTCGACCTGGTGAACGCCGTGCGCGAGACGCACCGCATCGTGCAGGTGGGCGTGCAGCAGCGCTCCATGGCCCATTTCATCGAGGCCAAACAGAAGTTCGTCGATACGGGCGCGCTCGGCAAGGTCAACATGGTGCGCACTTACTGGAACGCCAACACGGGCTACTTGGAGAAGCCCCCGGCCGGCATGGAAACCAAGCCCGAGGGTCTCGATTGGGATGCGGCGCTCGGATGGCTTCCCAAGATTCCGTGGGATCCGAAGCGCTACTTCAACCGCTTTGCCTATTGGGATTTTTCAACCGGCGGACAGACCGGCGGCTTGTTCGTCCACCTGGTGGATGTAGTGCATTGGTATCTGGATCTTTCGCGCGCCCGCTCGGCGGTCGCGCTGGGCGGCATCTACGTTTATAACGACGGCCGCGACACGCCGGACAACATCGACGGCATCGTGGAGTATCCGGACAACCTGGTGGTGACTTTCGAAGCTACGCTCACGGACATGATTTCGAAGGAGTGCGTGGATATCTGCTTCCACGGCGCGAACGGACGCCTGTCGATTTTCCGCGATGGCTACACCTTCATTCCTGCCGCCAAGGGCGCGGCGCCGGTCACCGGCGGGACCTCGCGTGAGGAAGCCCACATGGGCAACTTCCTCGATTGCGTGCGCAGCCGCAAGCAGCCCAATGCGGACGTGGTGGCAGGCCATTATTCGGCGCTTTCCTGCCACCTGATGAACCTGGCTTATAAGCAGGGCGGCCGGGCGTTCTGGCAGCGCGAGTGGGATGTGTAAGGAGTCACTGCCATGGCCATATCGATCGGCGTCAACATGGAGTTCATCCGCCACGAAGACAAGTCCTTCGCGGCCGGATTGGGGCGCGCGGCGGAACTCGGCTTCCGCCACGTGGAGCCTATGGTCCACAACGGCCGCGAGCTGCTCAGCGAAGCCGGCTATTTCCATTCCGTCTCGCTCGACGACGAGCCGCTCGAGATCAAAGATCTGCTCGAACAGTACGAGCTGCGCGCATCGGGCCTGAGCGCGCACTGTCCGTTGATGCGGCCCGAAATCAGCGTGCCTTATCTGCAGAAGGCGATCCGTTTCGCGGCGGCGATCGGCGCTCCGGTAGTCAACACCGACGAAGGCATCCGCCCCGACTGGATCGGCGACGACGATATTTGGGCTGTAATGCGCTACACGTTGACCGCCGCTCTGCGCGTGGCCGAGCGTTACGGCGTGGCTATCGGCATCGAGCCGCACCAGAGCATCTCGCGCACCACCGAAGGCCTTTGCCGGATCGGATCGCTGGTCGATTCGCCCTGGTTGAAATTCAACTACGACACCGGCAATGC
>DATKNQ010000087.1:0-5171 GCA_035541265.1 Bryobacteraceae bacterium | reverse complement strand
GATAGTCCAGCCAAGCGCGGCGCCATCCACGCGCACACTGCTGAGCAATGGGAGGGCAATCGATCCCTGATGCGCGAAATAGGCGGTCAGGGCGTAGGCGAGGCCCAGGCCCAACACGCAACCCGCGACGGACAGCACCAGGCTTTCGGTGAGCAGTTGGCGAAAGAGACGGCCGCGGCCGGCGCCCAAGGCGCTGCGCATGGCGAATTCCTTACTGCGGGCGGCAGCGCGCGCCAACATCAGGTTCGAGAGGTTCACGCAGACGATTAACAGGATCAGCCCGACGGCGCACCACAGCACGATCAAGGCGCGGCGCAGTTTGCCGCTGACGAAGTCCTTCAGGGTCGTGATGGTGGAGGCGTAATCTTCATACCAGTCCGGATGCGCGGCCTTCAACTGCGGGAACAGGATGGTGGCTTCACTCTGCGCCTGGGCGACGGAGACGCCCGGATTCAAGCGTCCGATGATGGCCAGCGTGTTACCCCAATTGCGCAGCTCGTCCATTACAGCAGGTATGTAGACATCGAACCTGGTGCCCGGCGAAAAGACCGAGCCGAAATCGAAACTGGCCGGCATCACGCCCACGACCGTGGCGGCCTGTTTGCCGAAGGTGACGGTCTGGCCCACAATGGCGGGATCGCCGCCGAAGGCGCGCTGCCAGAAGGGATAGCTCAACAGTACCGCGGGACGGCCGCCTTTCTTGCATTCGTCGGGCGTGAAAAGACGGCCCAGCATGGGCTGGATGCCGAGCATGGGGAAGAGATTCTGCGACACGCGGACGGCGGCCACGGGTTGCGGGTCGCGGCGGCCGGTGAGAGTGAATTCGGCGTCGCTAAAGAACGGATCGTAGGCGGCGACGGCCTGGAAGGAACGATTGTGGCGCGCGAACTCTTCATAGGCGTCGACGGTGTAGGTGACGCCGGAGAGTCCCGCGGCGGCCTGGATGGAGGCGCTCAGGTCGCGACCGGAGGTGAACCACGTGAGACGCTGCGAGTCCTCAAAAGGCAGGGGCCGCAGCAGCACGGTATCGACGACGCTAAAGACGGCGGTGTTGGCGGCGATGCCCAGCGCGAGGATCAGCACGGTAATGATGGTGAAGGCGCGGTCGCGGCGCTCGATGCGGAGCGCGTAGCGTAGGTCCTGGCGGAAGGCGCCCCAGTAATCCTTGCGCTGTCGCCTTTGGCCGCGTTCGCGGCCCAGGCGTTCGCCGGTCTGGCGGACGGCGCGCAGATCGCCGAACTGGCGCCGGGCTTCGCGGCGGGCATCGCGCAGTGTCCAGCCCTGCGCAACCAGATCGTCGACCTTGGCTTCGAGGTGAAATCGCAATTCGTCATCGACATCGGCGAGCGGGTCCGCGCCGAGCAGGCGGGCATAGCGGCGCCAGAGCGGAATAGCAGACATTTATTGTTCCTCCGTCAAAGGAGGCCGCGTGGCGCCGAGCACTTTGCCGACGGCGGCGGCGTAGGCTTCCCAGGTGCGGGTTTCCCGTTTGAGATGACGGCGGCCTTCGCCCGTGAGCCGGTAGAATTTGGCCTTGCGGTTGTTTTCGGATACACCCCACTCGGCTTCCACGAGGCCTTTGCCTTCGAGGCGCCAGAGAGCGGGATAGAGCGTACCCTCTTCGACCAATAGGACGTCGTCGGTCTGGCGGCGGATCAGGCTGGTGATGGCGTAGCCGTGCAGCGGGCCCCAGACCAGCGACTTCAGTATGAGGACATCCAGGGTGCCGCGAACCAGGTCGAGTTGCGTCTTCTCCATGCTTCTCCCCTTTGGTTCCTATGGGTAGTATAGCAGGGCTCGCTGCGCTCGCGGGGCTGGGGGCTCGCCTCGCTGCGCTCGCGGGGCTGGGGGCTGGGGGCTCGCTTCGCTCACTGATACCCCCATTTGTTGGGTTTGTACGGTAATCCGGCGGTTGATTGCGGCGGATGGATTGGTATTTTTCGAGTTGGCGGAGGTTTCGGTCGATCGAGCGCTCCAAGCTGGTTTGGTAGCGGGCCAGTTTGGCGAAAGCGTTGGAGGCTTCGCAGTCGATGTGGAAGGCACGGGCGAGGCAGTCGCCTCCGGACGGCGGCTCGGGCGGGGGCGGGACGCTTTCGGGATCGAGCTGGTAGTTGCGTTCGTGTTGCACGCGGCTTCGTTCGCGGGTTTCGTCACGGGTGGCCAGGGTACGGAGACGTTCGCGGTAGAGTCCGGCTTCCATGGGGAAGGCTCGCTGGAGACGCCAGTGGTCGGCCGCCAGGCGGAGCACGATTTGCTCTTCGGTGGCGCCGCGCGGTTGAAAACGGTCACGGTGGTCCTGGAGAATGGCGAGGAATTCCTGAGGAGGCTCGTCGAGCAAAAGGTGCTTGTTGGCGCGCAGGCCGTGGATCAGGTGATTGCGGCTGGACGCGGCTTTGCCTTCCGGGGTGCGCGGACCGGTGGATTTCTGGGCGTTGCGGCGATTCGCGTCGATGCGCGCCTGGCTGGTGGTGCGATTCGTGGGATGCATGTCGGCTCCACTTCGATGGTCGAGGACGCGGGCGTCGAGGGACGGGCCGCTTTGTGCGGAAGGTGCTGAGGGGACGGGAGAAAGAAAGCTGGTGCGGGCGTGAATCATGCCCGAAGCACGCATAATATAGGATATTGAGAGGTGATGGTGCGGCTATGTTTTGGCATACGGACAGAGCAACCAGCACTGGGGCCCTGGCTATTGGCTGGGCGTTAATCGTGGCGAGCGCCTGCTTCGGGCAAAACCAGTATCGTGCAAGTATCGTCGTCGAAGGCGGCGGTAGCCTGCCTTCGACGCCGCTTTTCACGTTTCCGCCCGGCGGCTGGGATTTGCCTCGCTGCCGGATCCTGAGCGCCTTCGCCAACGGGGTGGTCATCTACGAAGTGCCGGGTGACCGGAATGTCGCGGATATGACGGATAAATGCGCCGTTACGATTTGGCTGAAGGGTTTCCAGAAAGCCGGAGTGGCGCTTCATGACGGGGCGGTGATCACTCTCAAACAGATCGGCGATCCGGAAGGGTCCACCGTTTCGGTGACTGCTCTGCATGTCCCCAAAGAGGCGGCGAAAGCGTACGACAAGGGTCTCGCCGCCATGACCAATGGTAAGCTTCCCGATGCGCAGAAAGAGTTCGAACGCGCTGTTGCGCTGTATCCTGAGTATGCCCAAGCCTGGAGTCAGCTCGCAGAGGTGCTGGAGCAGGAAGCCCGGCCGAAAGAGGCGGCGGATGCCTGCGAGCACGCGCTTCAGGCCGATGCGAAGTACATCCGCCCTTATCTGCAGTTGATGCGCCTGGCGGTTCTGGAGAAAAGGATGGAGCATGCGGCCGCGCTCGGCGAGCGCGCCTTGAAGCTGGACCCGGTGGAATTTCCCGGAATTTACTACTACGACGCCGTAGCTAACTATGCGCTGAAACATCTCAAGGTGGCCGAGAGGGTTGTCCGCGAAGGCATTGAGTTAGATAAGGACCGCCAATATCCCGCGGCGGAGGCGCTACTGGGCTGGGTTCTGGCTGACAAGGGGGATGCCCGCGGCGCGATCGATCATCTCACGAAGTACCTGCAACTCGCGCCAAAAGCGGATGCGGCGCCGGCAATCCGGGAGCGAATACAGGAACTGGAGCGCGCCCAGACGCGGTAGATGTTCGCAGCGTTGGGGGCGGGCCGCGGGCCCGCCGCAGGCTGCGAGCCTGCCCCACTATACGGCGTCGGAGATGCTGGTGAAGGAGAACTCGTTGACTACGATAGGCGGGGCGATCATGCCCTGTCCTTCACCGCCGCGCACGCGGATGGGCTGGCCCATGGCGACCGTGTTCTTCAGCATCTCGACCGGGCTTTGGTTGAAGCGGAAGTTCATCACCGGGGAGGTGACTTTGCCTTGCTCGATGAGGAAGACTCCGTCGCGCGTGAGGCCGGTGACTTGGGCGGTTTTGGGGTTGACGATGCGGATGTACCAGAAGCGGGTCACCAGCAATCCGCGATCGACGGATGCGATCAGGCCGGCGAGTGACTTGTTACTGCCTTCGAGGATGAGGTGGTTCGGAAAGGCAGTCGGCTGCTTACCGGCCTTGGCTGCCCAGTAGCGATCGTAGAAGAGATTCTTCACGACGCCGTTTTCGATCCAGGTTATCGGTTCGGCGGGCAGGCCGCTGCCGCCTCCGCCACCGAAGAAGCCGCCTCCGCCTGCCCAGGGAAGCGCGGAATAGAGCTTATTGAACGGATCGGAACGGAGGGTGATGAATTCCGGAAATAGCTTTTCGCCGGCCAGCGTGCCACCGCCGGGCTTGCTCAAGAAGCTGCGGCCTTCTTCGGCGGCGCGGGCTTGCATGCCGAAGCCCATCAATTGGATGAGATCGCCGGTGGCGGTGGGCTCGAGAACGACAGTGTACTTGCCGGGGTCGAGGCGCCTGGGCTCTTTCCAGCGCAAACATTTTTCGATGGCCGTGTGGGCGACGGCGGCGCCATCGATGGTCGAGATTTCGACGGCGGGGTGGGATGCCCAGCCGGAGCTGGAGCCGGCGGAGTTGCGGATGGTGGCGGAGAGATTCGCGTCGGTGGTGCGGCCGTAGCCGAAGTTACCCTGCTTATTGGCGATGGCGGCGGTCTGGGCGGTGCGCTCGAAGAAGCCGGCGGCCACGAGATTGTTCTGGCGCGCGCCATCGATAATAGCTCGGATATGCGGGATCATGGCGCGATTGCGCGCGGCGGCGGTATCGGCGGCGTAATTTTCGGCCTTCGCATAGTTCTGTTTCTCAAGCGGCGGCATGTGCTCCGGGCTGGGGGGCGCGATCATGGCCAGACGCTCGGTACGCTGGACGGCTTCGCGGAGGGAACTGTCATCGAACTCGTCGACATTGGTGGAGCCGGCGTGGCCGTCGCGCACCGAGGAGATGGACATGGATTGCTCGACGGCGAAACCGGAGGTGGTGACGTCGTTCAGGGCGAAGCGGATGAAGGCGCTTTCCGAGCTCGAGACGCTGACATCGCACTCGGGGAAAGTGGAAAACGAAAGCACCTTTTCGGTCAGCTTGCGGGCTTCTTCCTGGGTAAGCATGGCTCAATCCGTTTGAATGACGTTGACCTGGCGGAAGCGGGCGGGTGAGCAGCCGTGGCTGACGGAGTTGATCTGCTCGGGCTCGCCTTTGCCATCGTTGGGGGCGCCCCACTGCTGCCAGTAACTGGGTC
>DATKNQ010000086.1:0-14010 GCA_035541265.1 Bryobacteraceae bacterium | reverse complement strand
TGGCAGGTCTTCAATCCCTGCGTCACCCAGGAAGATTGAATGTTCTCGATGTTGTCGAGGTAGATACGGGAAATCGACAGGTTCTGCAGATATTCGACAGCCGTCGCTTCCTCGTGCACGAAGCGGCCGAGCGATGTGTTCGCGCGCTGAAAGGTCCAGGGGATGAACGCCGTGAAGCCGCCGGTGTCCTCCTGGATTTGGCGCACGATCTGCAAATGGTTCATACGCTGTTCGAGTGTCTCGCCGCAACCGAACATCATGGTCGCGGTGGTCCGCATGCCGAGTGCGTGCGCGGTGCGGTGCACGTCGATCCACTCCTGCGTGTTGCACTTCAGCCGGCTGATACGGTGCCGGACGCCATCGTCGAGGATCTCCGCGCCGCCGCCCGGAATCGAGTCGAGACCCGCGTCGCGCAGCCGGGCGATGGTGTCGCGCAGGGTCAGTCCGCTCACTTCGGCGATGTTCGTGATCTCGGGCGCCGAGAAACAATGCAGGTGGATCGTGAACCGCTGCTTGATGCCGCGCAGCAGATCTTCGTACCACTCGATCCTCAGCCCCGGATGCAGGCCGCCCTGCATCAGCACGCCCGTGCCACCCAGATCGATGGTTTCCTGGATCTTGGCGAAGATCGTTTCGTGATCGTGGACGTAACCTTCGGCGTGGCCCATGGGCCGGTAGAACGCGCAAAAGCTGCAATATTCAGTGCAGAAATTCGTATAGTTGATGTTCCGGTCGATGATGTACGAGACGATACCCTCCGGGTGATACTTCTTGCGGAGCGCATCGGCCGCCATCCCGATGCCGATCAGATCGTCGGAGCGAAACAGGTCAAGAGCTTCGTGGTAGGAAATCATCCGGTCAGGCAGTCATCCTCAAGGCTTGTTGCTCGATGGTTTGTACGAAGACGTAAGCGTCGAAAAGCGGTTTGGGCTCGCCCTTGCCCCAGCGGTGCGCTTGATATTTCACCCGCAGGTATTTCACATCGGGGTGCGCACGCAGATCCAGCATAATCTGATAGGTGCCGCAGTAAAATTTCTGCGGAAAAGAGACCATGGGTTTGGCGCCCCACTCGATATTGTCCGCGGAGCCCCAGACGGATACGTCCAGGCTCTCCTGCTCAATGATGCGAGTGATGCCGAGAGTGAGAAGAATCAGACCGCCCCGGGAGTCGCCGAGGTCGATTTCGGGGCCGGTGCCAGCCTCGCGAATGGTCGTTTCCGGAAGCAGGAAACTGGGTAACATACATCACTCCTGTTCGACGGTGTTCTAGAGTTTCAGCTCCTATATGTAGTACAAACCTAACATTAAGATTCGCACATTTTTGGGTAAATGGGAAGCTGGATTATGGCGGAATAAATTTACAGACGCCGCGATGGGGAATGCCTCGCCCGGCGGCTCTGTTGACCCTCAACGGTTTTGTTTCCATACAATTGCCGGTAAACCGTCGCATTTCGCAACACCGCCTCTACGTATTCGCGAGTT
Source organism: Bryobacteraceae bacterium (assembly GCA_035541265.1). Lineage (GTDB taxonomy): Bacteria > Acidobacteriota > Terriglobia > Bryobacterales > Bryobacteraceae > Bog-159. Next base: position 12,528 of record DATKNQ010000086.1, on the reverse strand, counting down.
TCGGCGAATGGGATAGACTCGACAAACTCGGCCGGCTCCCGGTACTGGTTCCACGTCACCCAGTCGTTTACGCGGGATTTTCCGGCATTGTAGGATGCCAGGGTTTCTTCCCATTTACCGCCCCATTGATCGAGCAGACCGCGCAGATAGTAGGAACCGAGCTTGAGATTCACCGCCGGCTGGAACAGGGACCGATTGCTGAAGCGCCGCACGCCGGCGCGGCGCGCCAGGGCACGCCCCGTGGCTGGTTCGACCTGGATCAAGCCATAGGCGTGCCTGGCGGAGAGTGCCTGTGGATTGAATTCCGACTCCTGCCGGATGATCGCCGCCAGCATGTATGGATCGAGGCTGCGCGCGGCGGCGTTCCGCACCAGTTCCTGCTTATAGGGCAGGGGAAACAGCAACTGCCAGAACGCCGGCGGGGCGTCTTCCAGCGAAAGCGTGAGGTAGTCCGGCGCCACCGCCTTCATGCTGTGCAGCTTTTCGTGCGGAGTTGCGGCGATGCGCGCCAGTTCCATCGCCAGTAGATAGGGCTGGTTCTCGGTGCGCGCGCCGAAGCGCAGCTCGGCTTGGGCAAGATCGCGAAGTCCGGCGGAAACCAGTAGGCGGGCGCGGGCGATCCGCAGGCCGGTTTCTGCATCCGCTTGGCCGGCTACCGGGGGCCGGCGCGCCGGAAAAGGGATCATCTCCAAGAATTGGGCCGCTTGCGCCGACGGACCGGCGTCCACGATCGCGGGCTGGGTCATGCGCTGGCGGGCCAGGATTCCGTAGTAGTAATTCGGAAAGTGCGAGGCGAGCCGCGTATAGAAGGTGCGGGCCACGGAATAGTCCCGATTGGCCTGCGCCAGGCGCCCGAGAAAATACAGGGCCGCACTCGCCGAGGGATGCGCCGGATACCTTGTCAGGTGCTCCCGCAAAAGCTCCTGAGCGTCGTGCTGCCGGTGAATATACGCCGACCAGGCGATGTGCCAGTGGCTCGACGCGGCCAGCGGCTGATCCGGGAACGATTCGCAAATGGCGCGGTAGAGCGGCACGTATTTTTGGTATTGATTCTGGACCAGGAATCGATTCGCCGCCGCCAGCAGCGCTTTGTACCGCCACAGGCATTCGCGATACCGCTTGGCGAGCTTGCGCACCGCTTCCGACATCTGATCCTCGTCGTTCAGCTTGCGGGCGCACTCCACGATGTAGTAGAGCCGCTGGGCGTCGGCGCCCTCGCCGGAAACATCCAGCGAGTTCAGGTAGGAGTACGCGGAAGTGACGTTGCCGTCGAGGAATTCCGCGGCGCCGATGCCCACGCGCGCCTGGTCGCGTTCGGCGCCGGAAAGCTGTGGCACCAGGGACTGAAACTCCGCGCGGGCCCGCCGGTACTCGCCCAGCGCCAATAATTTATCGGCGCGCCCTACCATGGCTTGCGGGGCCGGCGCGGGATAGCTGGATCCCATGCTGTCGCGCAATGTGAGCAGGGCGGCGGCTGCGCGCGTAGCGGCGTCCCCGGACGGGTAGTCGTAATACACGCGCTGGTAATATTGGGCGGCGTGGTCCAATTCGTGCGCGGCCTGATAGGCGTCGCCGAGCGCCAGGTCGCCGTCCGGTTGCGGGATATCGGCGTAGTGATCGCGCAACAAGGCAATGGCCGCCGCGGCGGATCCCGACGCCGCCAGCCCGCGCGCCTCCAGCACCATGGCTTTGCCGGCGAAGGGGGAGCGCACCGGCGCCGTGCGGACCTGGGCGGCATCTCGCGCCGCCGCGGCCGGATCCGGCGCCTCGATGCGCGCGGCTGCCAGATAATACTCCGTGTAGTCTGTCAGCTTGGGAAGGCGGGTGCGGGCGGCCTCCAGGTGCTGAATGGCGTCCGGATAGCGTTTCTGCTCGTAAGACGCAATGCCCAGGTTGAGGTGCGCGAGCGCGCCGTTGACGTCCTTGTGCGCGGCGGCGAACCGCTCGAGCGCCAGCCGCCGGCCGGGCGTCGGAGAATCGCGATAGGCCTGGCCGGCGGATTGCGGGCCCTGCCCGAAGGCTGTTGACAGCAGCGCCAGGCACGCCAGAGTCATTCGGATGAAATCGCGAAGCAAGCCGGTTACACCAGCGGCCCGGGATACTTGTCTCCCAGCCAGGCAGGGTTGTCGTCGGCCAGCGATCGCACGAGCTCGCGATGAAAGTAGTCGGGCATGGTGGCGCTGGCTGAAATAAACCGTTCGTGGAAGCTCTTGCGTCCCGAGTCGATGGCTTCCTGCAAGGCCGCGTAAAGGTCGCGGCGGGCGCGCCCCGATCTGACGGCTTCGGCCCGGTAAAGACGAATTTCCGCCACCTGCACGCGAGCGAAGCGTTGCGCGCGGAGATGCAATTGGCGATCGGCTGCGCTCAGTTCTTCCCATTCCGGGGCATGCGCGGGGGAAGACGCGCCGGCCGGTTCAATCCGCACCAAGCCCGGCGCCGCGGCAGCCTTGGTACGCAGAGTCGGCCGCTGGCGGGCTTCGAGAACAGCCGACGCCGCCTGCGCCAATAGCTCCAGAGCCGCGCTCTCGACCGCGCCGCTGGCGCACAGCACGCCAATGGTTGTGCCTTCGGCCGTGATCGGGAAAAGATGCGCCTTTTCGCCGGCTGCCGGGTTCCACAATGCGGCTAACCCGGCCGATAGCTCGGCGGGCGAACACAACGCCACCACCGGTTCCCGTGACTCGACCACCGTGGCGAAGGCGGCGGCTTCGTTCGTTTCGAATCGCAGCGCGGCGAAATGCGCGGCGGCTTCGTCGCCCGCGGGCCGCATCCGCTCGCCGCCAATGCGCGTCTCGCTGACGTGGAATACGGCGCACGACCTGGCAAACGGTTGCGAAGCGTCGCACAGGATGCCGGACATCTCAGAGAAATTATCCGCCTGGCGCAGCCGCCGGACCGCCTGGTTCAGCCGTTCCGCCAACGTCCGCTCGGCCGCCTGCACGCTTACCGAGACGCGCGCTTCCGTTTCGTTCTGGAACAATTGTTCCAGCTCAGAGAACAGGTTACGCAACGAAGCCGAGGGCGCTGAGGACATCCGTACTTAATTCTAGCAATATGGGAGAATGCCGCTTATGGAACCCACACTATCCGGCAAGATTGCGGTTGTCACTGGCGGTACGCGCGGTATTGGGCGAGCGATTGCGCACCAGCTCCTCGACGAGGGAGCGATGGTCGCTATCTGTAGCCGGTCGCGGGAACACGTCCAGCAGTTTGCAAGTGAGTGTCCGGCGCCGGACCGGCTGCTGGCCGAAGCCGCGGACGTTTCGCGCCTCGAAGATGTACGCCGCTTCTTTGAAAGCCTGGACCGGCGCTTCGGCGGCCTGGATTATCTGGTGAACAACGCAGGCGTCGGCATCTTTAAGAGCGTTGCCGAACTCACGCCGGAAGAGTGGCATCGCACCATCGACCTGAACTTGAGCGGCGTCTTCTACTGCAGCCACGAAGCTCTGCCCCGCATGCGGCGGCGCGGCGGCGGATACATCATCAATATCAGCAGCCTGGCGGGTAAGAACCCTTTCGCTGGCGGTGCAGCTTACAATGCGTCGAAATTCGGACTCAACGGTTTCAGCGAAGCCATGATGATGGATCACCGTTATGACGATGTGCGGGTCAGTTACGTCATGCCAGGTAGCGTTGACACCGAGTTCGGCGCACACACCGCTCCAGCGCCCTGGAAGATTCAACCCGAGGACGTGGCTGAAGTTGTCTCGATGCTGTTACACCTGCCTCCGCGCACGTTAGTTAGCCGTGTAGAAATGCGTCCTTCCAAGCCTCTAAAGTGAGACGAAACACTGACCTGCTGCGCGCCAAATAATTGGCACGCGACGTGCTCATACGATGTCGATGCGCCTGATGGCACTGGGGCTGGAAAGAGGCAATGGCATGAGCCGGATGAACAAGCACCTTGACCCGACACTCACGGGGACGGAAGCGGCGAAACTGGAGTCCGATCTGCGGAAACGCATCGTTGGACAGAACGAAGCGGTCGATCAGATCGTGAATATTTATCAGACGTTCCTGGCGGGCATGTCGAGCCCGGGACGTCCGATTGGCAACTTTCTCTTCTTAGGGCCAACCGGTTCCGGTAAGACGCGCCTCGTCGAGGCGGCTGCGGAGAGCCTTGTGGGAGATATGCACGCCGTGATCAAGATCGATTGCGCGGAGTTCCAGCACAGTCACGAGATCGCCAAGCTGATCGGCTCGCCTCCCGGATACCTGGGTCATCGCGAGACGCATCCGTTACTCAGCCAGGAAGTGCTGCAACAGTATTACACCGAACGCATTAAACTCAGCTTCGTGCTGTTCGACGAGATCGAGAAGGCCAGTGACGCGCTGTGGAATCTGTTGCTCGGCATCCTGGACAAAGCCACATTGACGCTCGGCGATAACCGGCGTGTCGATTTCTCTCGTGCCATGATCTTCATGACCAGTAACCTGGGCGCCGGCGAAATGAATTCGATCCTGCGTCCCAATCTGGGATTCGCAGCTTCCGAAATGGAACGCAAGTGTGCCGAGGGCCTGGTGGATGGCTCTCTGACCGACAAGATTTCGCGCGCCGGTATCGAAGCCGCCCGCCGCAAATTCACCCCGGAGTTCATGAACCGTCTCGACAAGGTGGTGGTGTTCCGTCCGCTGGGTGAAGCCGAACTGCGCCAGATCCTCGGGCTCGAACTGCATATGCTGCAACAGCGGATTTTCCACTCCGCGAACGGTTCTCCGTTCCTGTTCACGCTCACCGAAGCGGCCAAGGATTTTCTGTTGCGCGAAGGCACCGACATGAAGTACGGTGCGCGGCATCTGAAGCGGGCCATTGACCGGAGGCTGGTGCATCCGCTCTCGAACCTGATTGCCACTGAGCAGGTGCGCGGCGGCGATCTGGTGAGAGTCGATTACGACGACGAGTCGAACCAGGTGACGTTTTTCCGCGAAGCGGAAGACATGCCGGCGTACACCATGATGCAGATGATGGACGCGCCGTTGGCGGTGTCTGCGGGAGTCCTCGCCACGGGCGCCGGCGTCGAGGTGCCGCGAACCACGAACGCGAAGTCGTCCCGGCGGTAGGCCTGTGGGGCAGGGCCGTACCCTGCACGGGGCTCGTAGCCCCGCCGTGGCCCTACACGGTTTGCCCGCCAACGTATATCTACGATTCATTGAGAGTAAAAGGCCCCATTCTGTACTAAGGCATTTGAATTAGGACGGGACTGAAAGTCCCATTTCGAATGCCTAACCGTGTCAGGCCTCACCCAGGCATCCTGAACCGAACCCATTGGCTGGCGCTGATTCTCTCCGTCCACCCCGCCGGGAGCAGCACGGGCACGGCCAGCCAGAGTCTGGCCGCCACCATTCGTCCCGCCGGCAGCATTAGCGCGCCAGCCTTGGCGGCCCTTCGCACCACCGCCGCGAATTTCCAACCGTTCACTGGAACTCTCTCGTTGAACTATCGGGTGCGCACCACGCCGTCGGGCGGCGGCAATGTTACTCTCAGAGTCACCAGCGACTTCACTCCGTCCGGCGGCCCCTCGGTAGCTGCCGGCGCCCTTTCATACACGTGCACCGGCGCCACGTTAGGGGTCGCGTGTATCGGCACGCAGCCGGCTTCGACCGCGGTTCAAACTCCGGTCGTCACGTTGCCCGCGTCGGCCTGCGCGGGCGGCAGTGGCGGCTGCAGCCAGTACACAAATTCCGTAATTCTCAATTTTAGCCTCGCCGACGATCCCGGCTACCAAACCGGGACCTATTCGGCGCGAGTGATGTTCACAATCAGTGCCACGTAAGGAGAAGCTAGAAACCCATGAATCGATATGCAGTTGTTGTCGCCTGCGCCTTGCTGGCGTTGCCCGGTCTGGCGCAAGCGCAAACTACGACGCTGGCAGTTGTCGTAGGGCCGGAGGCGGCGTTGTCCGTGACCACCGCCACGACCTCGTTGGCCACCACGAGCTCGACTTTCGGCAGTTCGTACGCCGGGACCACCACGCTGGGTTATACGATCCGGACCACCAAGTCGTCCGGTACCGGCACGATCACCGTGCAGATCACATCGGATTTCAACGGTGCGGGCGGACCCTCGGTTGCCAACCCTCCGACCGCCGGCGACGCGCTGACGTACACTTGCTCGGTAAGCACTCCGGGAACGCCTTGCAGCGGTTCGCAGACTGCGGCCACTAAGGCAGCCACCGCCGTCGCGAATTTCGGCGCCGGCGCCAGCTCGTCCAAATCGGGCAACGCCGCCTCGGTCGCCTGGTCATTGACCGACGATCCGATCTACGCCACGGGCACGTATTCCGCCACGGCGACTTTCACCATCAGCGCCACCTAACAGCAGATGCAAATCTGGTTGCTGACAGCCTTATTGGCGGCGGGAGGGGTACCGGCGGTTGCGCCGCGAGCCCCTCGCCCACCAGCAGTGCCCGGCCAAGAAACCGTGGCCCTGATACAGCCTGCAACTGGAGTGATCGGCCTCACCGTCGAGCCGGCCACGATCACCTTCGACGCAAGCAATCCGGACTGGATGCCAACCGTGACCGGCAGCGCGCCCGCCTCCATAAGCTGGCAGAATCTCGATCGGAACCCGGGGATGTGGAGCCTGAGTGTGCAAGCTGATGCGGGGGCATTCAGCAATTGCCATAACATGCCGGTTTCTGCGGTTACCGTTTCCTGCGCGTCCGCCATTACGAACGCGGGCAAATCAGGCGCCTGCCGCCCTCCACTGACTCTGTCGGCGTCGCCGCAAGTGGTAGCCAGTGGAAAGCAAGGCGCCGCGACATTCAACTATTCGGTCAGCCTGACTTTCGCCCTGGCCGATGACTGGAAATACATAGCACAAACGAATCCACCATGCGCTCTCTCACTGACTTACATCGCTACCGTGCCTTAAGATTTTTCGCGTTGCAGTGCAGCCTTCTGGCAGTCACCGGCGGCGCCTCCGCGCAGGTTGGCCTGGGACTCGCGCCGATGCGTGAGGAACTCACCTTGGATCCGGGGGCCGTGCATTCCGGCTTACTTACGCTTTCCAACAGTAGCCCGGACAAACTGCGGATCGTCGCGCAAATGTTGGATTTCTACCTGGACGACACCGCCACGCCGCAGTTTGGGCGCGATTACCAGCAGGAAGCTGAATTCTCCTGCCGCCAATGGCTGGCCGCTAATCCCATGGAGATGGAGTTGAACGGCAAAGCGCAGCTTCCCGTACGTTACACGCTGCGCGTGCCGCCGGGTGCGGCCGTCCGGAGTTACCACTGTGCGATCGGCTTTACAACGCTTCCCACAGCCGAACAAACGAAAGTGATCGGACTGCGCACCGCCGTGCAGATCGTGGCGGCTATCTACGTGGTGGTCGGCAAGCCGGCGCTCGAGGGCACGGTCAAGGATTTGCGGCTCGAGTACCTGGCCGATGCCAAGGCGCCTATCTGGCGCGCAGTCGTCACCATCCGCAACGGAGGCCTTCTATATTTTCGCCCGGTGGGCGACCTGGACGTTCTCAACGCCGAGGGAACCGTGGTGGAAACGGTCCGTTTTGTGCCACTCCCCGTCCTGCCAAAACGGGATCAGAACTTCGTGTTTCCCTTGAAACTCGCGGGTGGACCCGGAAAGTACACCTTGCGGGCGCGCGTCGATCTAGGCGGTAACGAGATCCAGGAGGCTACTGCGCTTGTCGTGGCCGCCAAACCCGTTCCGTAATCCTCGCGGCGCTACACTGGCTCTTGTCCTGGCCGCCGCGGTCGGCGCTTTCTGCCAGACCGTGCCGCCGGCCGCGGCTTCCGGCGGTCAAGGCGAGATTGGCTTTCAGGGCGACTATTTGGGCGGCGCCTCACAACCCTTCCTAAACGTCACCGGAGCCCTCGTCCAGTTCCAGCAGTTCATGCCGGGCGTAGGCTTCCTACAGGCGGATCTGGAGGGTTACGGCGCTCAGAACCGGTTCGCGCCCGGACTCAACTTCCTCGAACTACGCGGCGCGCCCTGGATGGGCCGCTACTGGACCGTCACCGCCGGCGATTTTCACACGCCGGCCACCCTGGTCGAGTTCCCGTTCGCCAATGTGTTCAACCCGGATATCGAAGCGCGCGGATTTCAAATCCAGGCCGCGCATGGCGACACCCGGTACGCTTTCTTCGATGGCGAACAGACCCTGGCCGCGGGCACGCGGGTGGCCTACCGTGTGACGGTCCCCCAAACGGTGATGGGCGCATCGGCTCAACGCCGCGTTACCGCGCAGCTGCAGACCGGCGTGCGTCTCATGCAATTCGGTGCCAGTCCCCAGGCGATCATCGAGAATCCCGTCCTGTTTCCGGTCGGCCGGACAGTGGCCACCATACGCACGCTGGCCGCGCAGTCGCTCTACACGCCACTGAAGAGTCTGAAAATATATGCGGAACTTTCGCGGCCCACCGGCGCAGCGCCGCGAACAGTGACCTCGTCATTCACGGGGGTGGCGTGGGAGCCCGGCGCATTTTCCATCAAAGCTGACTACGCCCACGAGGGAATCCTGTATTTCCCGCTCGCCGGTTACTTCGCGGGCGACCGCCAGGGTCCGTACGCCGAAGCGCGCTGGCGCTTGTCAAAGAGGGTCGAGTTCTATGGTTCGGCCAGCCGCTACGGCAACAATCTCGAACACGACAACAGCGTCCCGGCGCTGCACAGCCTCAGTACCACCGCGAGTGCTTCGGCCCTCTTGCCCGGGACTCTGTCCGCTTCGCTGACGGTATCGACGCTGCGCTTCTCTCAGTCTGGCGGCGGCGAGCAGGCCACGTCGTCGAACAACGAACAGATCAATGCCACGCTCGCGCGCGCCATCGGCAGACAAACACTACACGCCGCCTGGCGCGATATCCAACTGGACACGGCCCTCAACCCGCAACGCCAGCGCACCTGGGAAGCGGGCGATGGTTTTCAGACGAAGCGTTTCTCAGTGGGTGGTGCCGCGCGGTATCAGCAGATGGCCACCGGCGGCCAAGTCCGGAATTCGGTCTTCTTTCGCGGACTTGCACAAGGCCACGCCGGCCGCTTCAGCGCCTACGGCAGCGTGGAAGTGGGCAACGACCTGGCGAACCAGACGCTGTTCTCGACCAATGCCTATCGCACTTCGGTGGTAGGCGTTGCCGTGCGCCTCGCCCACGGCTGGAACCTCCAGACCGAGATGTACCGCAATCTGCTCAACCTGGCCCTGAACCCGGCCAGCATCTTCCTGCTCCAGGATGGCGGCGCGCTCGCGGGCGTCAGCCCAGCCGCATTGGCTTTGGGCGCTACCAGCCAGTGGAGTTTCTTCTTCCGGCTCTCGAAGCAGATTCGATGGGGCGCGGGTTTGCCGGCCGGGAAGCCGGATCAGTTATACGTCAAAGCCGCCGCGCTCACGGGCACGGTCACCGGCACAGTCCGCGTGAAATCCTTGGCCGGCGCAAGCGCCGCGGGTGGCATCGCCATCACGCTGGACGGAGGCCGCGCCGTGGTCAGCGGTGCCGATGGCCGCTACGTTTTTGAAGATGTGCCCGAGGGACGCCATGATGTGGCGTTGTCCTCGACCGAGTTGCCCGCAGATTTCGATCCGGGGCCAGGCGCCAGGGTACAGTTGGCGGTGGAACCACGGCGCGCCGTCTCCGCGGACTTCAGCGTCCTTCCTTTGGTCGCGGTCAGCGGTCGGGTGACCGGACCAGAAGGCGCGGCCCTCGGCGGCATCGTGATCCGCATGGCGCCCGGAGATCGCTACACGATTACCGGCGACGACGGGACTTTTCACTTCTTCAACGTTCGCGAGGGCGACGCCGTCTTCGCCATCGATCCGAAAACGCTGCCCGAAGGCGGCACCCTCACCTCGCCCGTCAGCGTGGCCTTGCCGATTCGCGCGGGAGGTTTGCCGCCCCCGATCGAGTTCCAATTCACGGTGCCCTCCACCCGGAAGCCGATCCGTAAGGTGCTTGAAATCCGTCCCTGAGCCGGCTGCCGTAAAATTCAGCAAAAATCGGGCCCAAACATCCGATAAGAAGGTTGTGCAGAAGTATTGGATCGGGCTGCTGATTCTGTTATCCGTTACGGCCACTCCGAAGGCGTTCACGCAGCGCAATTCGAGTAGCGTGCTGGTGGTCCGGATCGGGCCGGAAGCACGCGTCGACCCCAGCCAGATCACTTTAAGTTTTCGCGTGCCGGACCAACTCGTCCAGACGGCTACAGTGGCTGCCTGGGTGCGCGCGCTGCCCGGTCAACAGATTCATATCGCCGCCCGCCTGCTGAACCTCACGGGTCCCGACGGCTCCGTATCTTCCGCCGCTTTAGCCTGGAAAGGTGCAGTGTCCGAAGCCAGCGCCGGTGGCAAACAAGCGAGTTGTTCGAGCGGCTCGTTCGCCTCCGGGTCGATGCCGAGCCTGGCGATGAACTGGAGGCAGTCCGGGATGCTGCGCTGCACCGTCTCTTTCGAGCTATCCGCCGCGAGCCTCCTTCCTGGCCGTTACTCAGGTATACTTTCCCTCGCGGCGACGGCCCAATAAGGGGGTCACTGCTTGGCTTTCTGTATTTCTTCCACCAGCGCCGGCACGACCTGGAACAGGTCGCCGACGATGCCGTAGTCGGCCACTTCGAAGATCGGCGCGTTCGAATCTTTGTTGATGGCTACGATGGTCTTCGATCCCTTCATCCCCACCAGATGCTGAATCGCGCCCGAGATGCCCACTGCCAGGTACATCTTGGGAGCCACCGTCTGGCCGGAGCTTCCCACCTGCCGTTCCATCGGTAGCCAGCCCGCATCGCAGATCGGGCGCGAGGCCGCCAGTTCGGCGCCCAGCGCATCCGCCAGCTTCTGTACAATCGGGATGTTATCCGCTTCTTTGATGCCGCGGCCCACCGACACAATAATCTCGGCGGCGGTCAAGTCCACGGCGCGCTGCGCCTCGCGGAACATATCGAGCGGCTTCGCGCGCGGCGCGCTAAGCTGCGGCACGAACGACTCGAGGGTCGTCGATCCTGCTTCTAATTGATCGGCGCGATAGGCGCCGGCCTGTAGGGAAGCGAAGTACGGGGGATCGCCCGTGAACCGCACATCCACGTTGAGCTTGCCCTGGAAGAGCTGCCGCACGAGCACGAGCTTGCCATCCTCGATGCGATACGCGATCACGTCGCTCACGGCAACCCGCCCCAGCGCGGTGGCCAGCTTCGGCAGGAAATCGCGCACCTGATAAGTGTGCGGAAAAATGATGATGCCGGCCTGCGTATGTTCCACAAGCTGGCGCACCGCCGCAGTGTACGTATCGGGCGTATAGTCTTTCAGTAACTCGTGCTCGACCGCGTAGACATGCTCGAGCTTCTTGGTCGCGAGTTCCACGGCCAGATCGCCGATGCCGCTTCCCATCACAGCCGCCGAAACAGGCTGTTGTAGCTCGCGGGCAAGCTGCTGGCCGGCGGCCAGCGTCTCCCACGACATGCGGTTCCAGGCCGGCGGCCCGGCTACCGCGCGCTGTTCCATCACCACCAGAATGCTCATAGGACGCGCACCTCGAATCGGAGTTTTTCCACCAGTTTGGCCGCCACCTCTTTCGGCGGCCCCTCGAAAAGCTGCGTCTGCTTGGAACGGCCCGGCAGATACACGCGCGAAAGCTGAATCGTGGCGCCCTCCGCGCTCACTCCCAGGTCTGCGGCGGTCACTTTGCGAATCTCTTTGCTCTTGGCTTTCTTGATGCCCATCAGCGTGGCGTAGCGCAGCTTGTTGATTCCGGATTGAATCGTCAGCAGCGCGGGCAGGGGCATCTCCACATGCTGGAACCAGCCGTCTTCGAGTTCGCGTTTGACCCGAATCGATCCGTCCTGCTTCGCCACCTGCATGATGATGGTGGCGTGCGGCAGACCCAGCAGCTCGGCCAGAATCACGCCGGTCTGGCCGTAACCCAGATCGTCGGACTGCAAGCCGGTGAGGACCAGGTCGGGCTTCTCCTGGGCGAGCGCGGCCGCCAGGAGGCGCGCGGCGCTCAGGGGATCGAAAGAGCCGAGATTGTCTTCTTCGATATGGATGGCGCGGTCGGCGCCTTTGGCGAGGGCTTCACGGACGGTCTGTGCGGCGTGTGCCGGTCCGGCACACAACACGACCACCTCGCCCCCGTGCTTTTCTTTGAGCTGCAGGCCTTCTTCCAAGGCGTAGGCATCGGGCTCATTGATCTCGTAAGTGAGATCGGCATCCTGGATCCAGGCGCCCGATGGCGCGACGCGCAATTGCGAATCGCGGGCCGGAACTTGTTTGATGCAAATGATGATTTTCATATCATGCTGCGGGCCGCGCCCGCCGGGTCAGTAGTCCTACTCGGTATAACGCTTGAAGATGAGGGCACCGTTGGTTCCTCCGAAGCCGAAGGAGTTGGAGAGAGCGTATTCGATATGCAAGGGCCGTGCCTGGTTGGGCACGTAGTCCAGGTCGCATTCGGGATCGGGTGTTTCGTAGTTGATGGTGGGCGGAGCGATCTGATCGCGGATGGCGAGCACCGTGATGCCGGCTTCGAGACCGCCCGCACCGCCTAGCAAATGTCCGGTCATGGATTTCGTCGAGCTCACCGCGAC
>DATKNQ010000085.1:0-31066 GCA_035541265.1 Bryobacteraceae bacterium | reverse complement strand
TCCTCGATCGGGTTGCTCGCCAGCAGAGCCCGTCTCTGCTTCACCGGCACACGCAGAATAACATGCACCCCTCAGGCGCACCGGCAAAAGGGGACATTTCTACTTTGCTGGCGAGGGGACATTTCAACTTTGCCTTGACATTGGCCAGCACCCCACTTGCGCATCCAGCCCGATTGTGATATTGTCATCCACACTTGGGTGCACTCCCCAGGCCATGAGGGTACTGACGAATGCTGCTGGCCCCAATTGTTTGGATACTGACTGGCGTCATCTGCTACTTCTTTATAACCAAGACGTGGTGGTTCCCTCCCCCGATCTCGCAACATGGTGTGGCATACGATGCGCAATTCATGCGCACCCTGGTCATCACCGGCATCATTTTTTTTGTGGCGCAATTCGCGCTCGGTTGGGTGATCCTCCGGTTCCGTAACAGAGGCGGCGCCGTCCGCTATACGCACGGCAATAATACACTCGAAACCATCTGGACCACCGCCACCGCTGTCCTTTTCGTCGGCATTGTATTAGTCGGCACGCGCATCTGGATCGACGTGCACATCTCCCAGCCGGACCCGAATGCGATCCCCATCGAACTGATGGCCAAGCAATTTGCCTTCAACTTCCGGTACCCTGGACCGGACGGCAAGTTCGGCCGCACCGACCTGAAACTGGTGAACGACGCGGCTGGCAATCCATTTGGCCTGGACGACAAGGATCCTTCCGGCAAGGACGACATCGTCAGCGCCTCCCTCAAGGTACCCGCCGGCAAGCCAATCAAGCTGATCCTCCACTCCCGCGACGTGATCCACAATTTCTTCGTCCGGGAATTGCGCCTGAAGCAGGATATCGTTCCGGGCATGGAGATTCCGCTGTATTTCGAGGCGGACCAGCCCGGGACTTATGAGATTCCATGTTCGGAACTCTGCGGCCTCGGCCACTTTCAGATGCGCAGCACCATGCAGGTGATGGCAGAAGCCGATTTTGAAAAATGGAAACAGGAGCAAGCCGCCAATAGATAAATGACTCCCCAGGGCCCCGTTGTGACTAATCTATCCACGGTGAAAACTATATGTCCTCGCCCGTAACAGTACACGCGCATCATGCGCCCCAAGGCTTTATACGGAAGTATATCTTCAGCCTGGACCACAAAGTAATCGGCATCCAATATTACTTCCTGGCCTTATTTTCCGTTGTGGTGGGTATGAGTCTCTCGTTGCTGATGCGCTATCACATGGTCAACCCGGATGCCAAAGTAAGCTGGTTCGGAACGTTATGGCCTACCGCCGCGCAGGGGGGCATCATGACTCCCGAACTCTACCTTTCCCTGATGACCATGCACGGCACCATCATGGTCTTCTTCGTGTTGACCACGGCGCCGCAGGGCGGCTTCGGAAATTACTTTCTGCCCATTCAAATCGGGGCGGAAGATATGGCCTTCCCTACCTTGAATATGTTGTCCTTCTGGACGACTTTTGTTGCGCTGGTAGTGATGGTTTCCGCTTTCTTCGTGCAGGGCGGCGCGCCACTTTCGGGCTGGACCGGATATCCGCCACTCAGCGCAATCGGCCATCTCGCGGGGCCGGGCGAAGGCACGGGGCAGACTCTCTGGATCGTCAGCATTGCCATTTTCTGCGGCGCCTCTCTAATGGGCGCCATCAACTTTATTGCAACACTGATTGATCTGCGCTGCGAGGGGATGTCGCTGATGCGGCTGCCACTCACCTGCTGGACATGGTTTGTTACAGCCATCTTAGGTTTACTAGGTTTTGCCGTGTTGCTGGCCGCGGGCGTCCTCCTGATTCTGGACCGCTCGGCAGGCACCAGTTTCTTCCTGCCGGCCGGCTTACTGGTCAGCGATCAGATCCTCAACCACAAAGGTGGATCTCCCCTGTTGTGGCAGCATCTGTTCTGGTTTTTCGGTCACCCGGAAGTCTATATTGCGATCCTGCCCGGCATGGGAGTCACATCCCAACTACTCTCGACTTTCTCGCGCAAGCCGATCTTCGGATACAAGGCGATGGTATACGCCATCTTCAGTATCGGGTTTCTGGGTTTCCTGGTCTGGGGCCATCATATGTTCATGAGCGGCATGAGTCCGTATTCGGCCATGGCGTTCTCGGTGCTAACCATGGCGATCGGCGTACCGTCCGCGATTAAGACCTTCAATTGGATCGGCACATTATGGGGAGGCCAGATCCATTTCACCGCGGCCATGATGTTCGCCCTCGGTTTTGTGTCTCTGTTTGTCACCGGCGGCCTGAGTGGGATCTTTCTCGGCCAGCCGGCGCTCGACTTGTACTTCCACGACACTTACTTCGTGGTCGGACATTTCCATATCATTATGGGTGTGGCGGCGATTTTCGGAATGTTCGCCGGCACCTTCTACTGGTTCCCGAAGATGTTCGGGCGAATGATGAACGAGACTCTCGGCAAGATCCATTTCTATATTACCTTCGTAGGCGTCTACGCTATCTTCGTTCCCATGCACTATTTGGGCATCGCGGGCAATCCGCGGCGCTATTCCGACTTCACTAACTTCGACTTTCTGGGCAAGCTGATCCCGATCCACACGTTCATGACGCACGCGGCATACCTGACGGCTGCGGCGCAACTCATCTTCTTTTTCAACTTGTTCTGGAGCATGAAGAAAGGTAAGCCGGCGCCGATGAATCCGTGGAACGCGACGACCCTGGAGTGGACCATTCCGTCGCCGCCGCCATTCGACAATTTTGCGGGCAAGCATCCCGTAGTCAATCACGGCGCGTATGAATACAGCGTACCCGGCGCGCCGCGCGATTACATCATGCAGACGGATCCGGCGGACGTGGATGCCGCATAGGGAATAGATGCAACTTACTTCGGACATCGTGAAGCCTCCGGCTCCTCCGGCCGGGGGCGGGTTCGGCGGAGGTGGTGGACCGGACGGACGCGGTGCGTCACGCCGCGCTTCGATGACCGGCCTGATGGTGTTGCTGGCCGCGACAACGATGGCCTTCGCCGCGTTCACCAGCGCCTTCGTCGTGCGGCGGGGCATGTCCGACGATTGGGTGGCGCTGCCTTTGCCGCCTATTCTCTGGGCCAACACCGCTATCCTGATCGGCAGCAGTGTACTTCTGGAAGTGGCCCGCCGCGCGCTCAAGAGAGGGCAGCGCAGCGAGTTCAATCACTATTGGACAATCGGCACCGTGCTGGGCGGCTTGTTCCTGGTAGGGCAGGCGTTCGCCTGGTGGCAGTTGAATCAGGCCGGTATCTTCGTAGCGACTAACCCAAGCAGCTCGTTTTTCTACTTGCTGACTGCCTCGCACGGCCTGCATATTCTGGGCGGGCTGGCGGCTTTGGTTTATGTGGATGTGCAAGCGCTTCGGCTGCGGTTGGGACCCGGAAAGCGTACCGCGGTAGACGTGAGCGCGCTTTTTTGGCACTTTGTAGACGGCCTGTGGCTCTACCTAATGGCTCTATTTCTCATGTGGGGGTAAATCGTGAATGTCCCAAGGTAATGCGGCGGCAACCATGACTTCGGTGTGGAGCGGAGGACGTTCGCCATATGCCGTGAATTCCAAGAAGTTCGGGATGTGGCTGTTCATCATCTCCGACGCCCTGACTTTCTCCGCTCTGTTGATGGCTTACACTTACTTGCGGCTGGCGACACCCAACTGGCCCACGCCCTTTCATTTCTTCCCCAGCGTCATCTTTTCCACGATCATGACGTTCTGCCTGCTCTCGAGCAGCCTGACCATGGTGATGGCGGTCCACGCCATGAATCACGGCAACCGCAAGGCGACCGTCGGCTGGATCCTGGGCACCATTCTCGGGGGCGCCACCTTCGTCGTATTGCACCTTACCGAGTGGCTGAACCTGATTCGCAATGAACATGTCACTCCCTTCGATAACCCTTGGGGGGTGCCATTGTTCGGCGGCACGTTTTTCGCGCTGACCGGCCTGCACATGACGCACGTCATCATTGGCGTGATTTATCTGGGAATCATCGCTGTTGCGGTGGGCCGCGGTAAGTTCAAAGCGGAGGATGTGGAAGTAAGCGGCTTGTACTGGCACTTTGTGGACTTAGTGTGGATGTTTATCTTCCCGCTGGTCTACCTGATGTCGGCGAGGATCTGATCAAGGAGCAAGGCAATGAGCAATCATACCGAGGCAGTCGCGTACGTTGATGGCGCCACCACCAAGGCATTTGTCACGGTCTGGTGCGCGTTGCTCTTCATGACTGGCGTCGAGGTCTTTCTGGCGTATGAGCAGATCCCCGTGCTGGTGTTTCTCACTGCTCTGGTGGGTCTCTCGGTGATCAAGGCAGCGCTGATTATCGCTTACTTTATGCATCTCAAATTTGAGAAACTCAGCTTGTTCCTCACACTGTTTCCCATGCTCATTTTCTGTATTATTCTGATGCTGTTGCTGTTTATGCCGGATTCCAGCCGGCTGATGATGATGAGACCACAATGAAACGGCTTGCCATCACTTGGTTCTTAAGCGCCGCGAACGGATGGGCACAGTGCGTCATGTGCTTCCGCACAGCGCAAGCGCAGAACGCCGCGCGCGCCCATCTGTTGAATACCGGCATCGTTCTGCTCGGCCTTCCGCCTTTCTGCATTCTTGCCGGATTTTTGGTGCTGGCCTGGCGCAGAAGCGAGACCTTCGCCGCCAACCCGGACGCGCCTGTCGTACTGATTGCCGAAAATGGGCAAGATGGGCAAGAAAGATAGAGTAGTCGCGCTCTTTTTGCCCTAACCGCTTCCGATTGTATATTATTAAACAAATGAGGGGGCGCTTTGCGCGTTCTATTCCTTAAGGTTCAGGCGGAACTGGTACAGGCTTGCATGCGCGAGTTGGCCGGAGTTGGGTTTGATGCCGGCCACGGTGACGCTGGAGCTCCGGAAGAGCTAACTGCCATTCTCGCGCAAACACCGTACGACCTGGTGGTCACCGAATATGCCGCGCCGGGCTGGAGCTGGCGCGCCACGTGGGAAGCTTTAAGGGGCCGGCCGGACCGTCCCCCGCTGATCGTGCTGGCTCGTGAGGCCGATTCGCGGCTGCTCATGAATTGCGTGCTCGAAGGCGCGGCGGACTGCCTCGGTACCGGCGAGCTTTTCCGCCTCCCGGTCTCAGCCAAACAAGTGCTGGAACTGAAAGCCGCACGGCACGATCCCGGCGCGCGTGAAGTGGTTCGCGCCGATTTGCGGTTCCGCCAGATATTTGAAGCGTCCCCGGATGCGATCCTGCAGGTGGATCGCGACGGCCACATTGTGCTGGCCAACACGCTGGCGGTAGATATGTTCCGCTGCTCCGTCGACCAACTGCTGGGGAAACCGGTGGAGGAGCTGGTACCCGGCCGTTTTCGTGGACGCCATCGCGACTACCGCGAGCATTATCAGGCCAAGCCGGCCATGCGGCCGATGGGATCCGGGTTGGACTTGTGGGCCCGCCGCGCCGATGGAACGGAGTTTCCGGTGGATATCACGTTGAGTCCGCTCGACACCAAAGATGGCGTTCAGGTGTTGTGCGTCATCCGCGACATTACCGATGGTAAGCGCGCCGAGGAAGCCCTCCGGCGGCAGGCGCAGCTCATCGAGGCTTCGCACGATGCCATCATCGTCCGCGATCTCGACGGCCGCATTCTGCAATGGAACGCAGGCGCAGAGGAAACCTACGGCTGGACCGCCGGCGAGGCGCGCGGCCAAGTTACACACCAATTATTTCAGACGGTGTTTCCGGAGTCGCTCCATGCATTGGACGAGGTGATGGAACGCACCGGCCATTGGGATGGCGAACTGCAACACACACGGCGCGATGGCGCACAGATCACGGTGGAAACCCGGCACATTCTGGTGCGCGGCCAGGACGGCGCGCACACCGCAGTGCTGGAGATCAACCGCGATATTACGGCGCGAAAACGCGCGGAAGAGGCCGTGAATGCGCTGAACGCACAACTCGCGGTGACCAACAAAGAACTGGAGCTGCGCAATCACCAAGTCGAGCGCGCCAATCGCTTGAAAAGCGAGTTCCTGGCCAGCATGAGCCACGAGTTGCGCACGCCCCTCAACGCCATCATTGGCTTTTCGGATCTGCTCGCCGAGCAGACGGCTGGCGCGCTTTCCTCCAAGCAACAGCGCTTCGTCAATCACATTCAGCAGGGCGCCCGGCACCTGTTAGCGCTCATCAACGACATCCTCGACTTATCGAAAGTGGAAGCCGGCCGTCTGGAGCTCAATCGGGAGAACATGGCCGTCAGCACGGTTCTGGCAGACGTGTTGACCAGCATCCGGCCGGCGGCCGCCGCAAAGACCATCGTGGTGCACAGCAGCATCGGGCCGGATGTGGCCGTTTTTGCGGATCGCATACGCTTCAAGCAGATTCTCGTGAATCTGCTCAGCAATGCGGTGAAGTTCACCCCGGAAAACGGCAAGATCTGGGTCGAGGCGGTGGAGCGCCGCGGGCGCGTGACGATATCGGTGAGCGATACGGGTTTGGGCATTCCTGCCGAAGAACACGAAGCCATTTTCGACGCATTCCACCAGGCAGGCGCTACCACAAAAGGCCTCAAGGAAGGGACCGGCCTCGGCTTGGCCATCACCAAGCGTCTGGTTGAGGAGCACGGCGGGCGCATCTGGGTGGAAAGCGAGCCTGGCAAGGGCGCGCGCTTGAGCTTCACCATGCCGGCGGGCCGGGGCTCTGCCATGGAGTCCGAACGGGAACAAGCAGACGCCGGTGCGGTGAGCGTAAACCGCGACCGTCCGCTGATTCTGATTGTCGACGACGAAGCCCCCGCGCGGGAACTGCTGGCCAGTTGGCTCGAACCGGCTGGATATCAATTCATCACCGCCAATTCCTCGCAAGAGGCCTTGGCCAAGGCCGCCGAACATGTGCCGGACGCCATCACGCTGAACATGCTCATGCCCGGCAAAGGCGGTTGGGACACGCTCTACGAGTTGAAGAAGACTCCAATCACATCCGGCATCCCGGTGATCGTAGTGACCGTAGTTGACGAGCCGAAAATCGGGCTCGCGCTGGGCGCGGCTGAGTACCTAGTAAAGCCGGTAGACAAAGAGGTGCTGATTGAGGCAATCAGCCGGCACATCGGACCCGGATCGAATGGCCCGGCCAAAGTGTTGGTGGTCGACGATGAAGCCAGCACGCGCGAACTACTGAAGGAAACCTTGGAATCGGAAGGCTACATTCCGGTACTGGCGGCTAACGGTAAGGAGGCGCTCGCGGCACTGGCGCGTATCTCGGTGAGCGCCATCTTACTCGACCTGATCATGCCGGAGATGGACGGATTCGAGTTCCTGCTGCGCATGAAGGAAGACCCTGGATCGCGTAACATCCCAGTCCTGGTTCTGACCGCCAAGGACCTGGCTGATAACGAAATCGAGATGCTGCGTCACGAAACCATCGGGCTGTTTCAAAAGGACCGCGAGTGGAAGAAGCAGATGCTTGCCGAGTTGCAGCGGGCTATCGGCATGCGGGCGGACCAGGTATGAGCCGGAAGATCCTGGTCGCGGATGACAATCCCGCCAGCCGCGAGTTGATTATGGAAGTGTTGGAGATGAGCGGCTACGATGTGATCGGCGCCGCCGATGGGCAGGAAGCGGTGCATCAGGCTCGCGCCGCGCAACCGGATCTCCTGTTGATCGATATTCAAATGCCCCGCCTGGATGGCTTTGGTGTGCTGCGCGAATTGCGCGCCGATCCGCGCTTCGCCAGCCTGCCGGTAGTGGCGCTCACGGCCTTTGCCATGCAGGGCGACCGCGAGCGCGCGATCGGCGCCGGCTTCAACGGCTATATCACCAAGCCGGTGGATATCGCCGTTCTGCGGCAGGAGGTCCGGAAGTATCTGTAGAGCGCCTATGAGTCTCCCTTCGGTGCGCATCAAGCTTCTGGCCATCGATGACGATCCGCAGAGTCTGGAACTGGTTTCCGAAGCTCTTTCTGACGGCGGCTTGAATATCCTGACCGCGGGCGATCCGGAAACCGGACTCGACCTGGTGCGGCGCGAGCATCCGGCCATCGTGGTGAGCGATGTGGTCATGCCGAAGATGAACGGCATGGAATTGCTCGGCCACATCCTGGAGGTGGACCCGGCCACCGATGTCATTCTGATGACCGCGCACTATTCCACCGATGCCGCCGTCGAAGCCATCAAGAAAGGGGCGTGCGACTATCTCACCAAGCCGCTCTCGCTGCCCGTGTTGCGGGAACGGATCGGCAAGCTGGCTGCCGATGCCCGTCGCAGGCAGCGCGCCAGCCAATTGGACAGCGAACTGATGGACACCTACCAGTTCGAAGGTATGGTGGGCCGCAGCCCGCTCATGTGGGAAATGTTCGCGCAGATCCGCCGCATCGCGCCGCATTACCGCTCCTGCGCGGTGACCGGTCCCACCGGCACCGGCAAGGAACTGGTGGCGCACGCGCTGCACAAGCTCAGCCAGGCATCCGGACCGATGGTCGTCTGCAACTGCTCGGCGGTAGTCGAGACGCTGTTCGAGAGCGAGTTGTTCGGGCATGTGAAGGGCGCATTTACCGGGGCCGACTCCAACAAGATGGGCCTGTTCGAGTACGCGCACGGCGGCACGCTGTTTCTGGATGAAATCGGCGACATGCCGTTGTCCACGCAGGCCAAGCTGTTGCGCGTGCTGCAGAATCGCGAAGTGCAGCGGGTCGGCTCGCTGACCGCGCGCCCGGTGGACGTGCGCGTGGTAGCCGCCACCAATCACGACCTGCGCACCCAGATCGCGGAGAAACGTTTTCGTGAGGATTTGTATTATCGCTTGTCGATGGTGGAAATCCAAACTCCGGCGCTGGCCGACCGGAAAGAGGATCTGCCGCTACTGGAGCGCTTCTTTATTCAGAAGTACGCCGCTCAATACAAGAAGCCCGTGGAGTCGATCACGCCACGCGCCCAGATTCTGCTGGCGCGGCATTCCTGGCCGGGCAACGTGCGCGAACTGGAGAACGTGATCGGACACGCCTGCATGCTGACCGCGGGTGAAGTTATAGACGTCGCGGACCTGCCGCCTTATCTGCGGCAACGCGGCATCAGCGTCGCCGCTCCGGCCGTTCAGCTGCCCGGCGCCGGCGAGGAACTCTCCTTCGACGAGCAGGAACGGCGGGTGATCGAACAGGCTCTCGATCGCACAGGCGGCAACCAGGTGCACGCCGCCCGCATGCTCGGAATCACACGCGACAAGCTGCGTTACAAGATTAAGAAACACAACCTGCGCTAGCCGGCGGGACTCAAACCACCTGGCCCTTGAACAGAAACACCAGCTCAATCACCAGAATAATGACCACCATCAGCTCCAGCACGAAGGCGCGGCTCTGCTGGAACTGGTCCATCATGAACTGGTACAGATCCCCGGCGGTATCGAGCTTGTCATCCACCAGGCGGCGGTAATCGGTGACGCCGACTTTGTCGGCAGCCAGCCGGTAGACGCGCGCGGAATACATGTCGCTCAGGAACTTGATCGAATTGTCCATGCGTTCGGTCAACTCCCGCACATCCAACCGGATCGTGTTCAGGCGGCCCGCTTCGCGCGCCAGCAGCCAGCGCGCTAGAATGCCTTTGCCCTTCTCCAGAGAGCGATAGACGTCCGCCAGCAGGCTGGTCAGCATCTCATCGTAGTAGCGGAACTCGAGCAACTGCGAGTTGGCGTATTCGAGCAGTTGCATCACGGGCAGGGCGTCTTCGGGGGTGTCGTAGACCAGCGCAGCAGTCCAGCCGATCACCACCAGATCGTCCGGGTAGTACGATCGGCGCGATTGCAGGATCTCCATGCGCTCGTCGTCGGCCAGCGGCAGCAGCTCGCCGCGGACGATCTGCGCGATTTCACCGCCTCGTTCGGCGATCAGGGCATCCGCTGTCACCGTATTTCCGTCTCCGCCGATTACCGGGAGGAGCTGGATAATGTAGTAATCCTCTGTCAGCCATTCACTGTAGGGCTTTACCAGGGCCGGCTGAGCCCGCTTCAGTCTGCGGCGGACACTATCGGCCGCCTGTTTTTCGATTTCGGGTGCGGCAATCGAGCGGCTGGACAGGCGCATGAGACCCTGCCAGTCGAATTCGAAAGGCACCTGCAGTTCGATGCTGACGACCCCGTATTCGTAATAGTGCACCCGTTGCGGCAAGCGCTCGCCGGTCTCGAGCACCAGCGGCTCCGGATATTCGATCACGGGAGGCTTTTGAAAGCGGACATATTCGGGAGCCGGTTGGCGGAAACTCGGTTCGCGTCCGGCCGGCTGCGCCCCCAGGATGGCGCGCAGTTGATCGAGGCGGATTTCTTCGCAAATATCGTAGAGGAAAAGGAGCCAGAAAGTGCCGGACAGACAATCAGCACGGGGAGCGGCCATCAGGCGATTGTACGCCATTCGCCAGAGTGGCGCACACGGCTAGGCGCCCGCCGGTTAAGCCGAGGCGGCGCTTTCGGCCGGGATCACCTGACGGAGTTGGAGGCGTACGCACTCCATGGCCTCGACCAACCCGCGCACGTCGACTGTTCCCAACCCGCAAGCGTGCAGGAGCAGGCGGCCTTGAACCGCCAGCATGCCAGCGGCAAACAGCGCTTCCTGCCGGTACAAAATGCGGGCCAAGTCCGAACGATCCTCGGTTGAGTACATCATCATGAGGCGCAATGCCGAACCTATCTGGCCGAAATCACGCTTCAGACACGCCAGATAGCCGCGGAAGACCTTCCGCCGCTCGGCGCGCATGCGGCGCAGAAGCCGGCGGTCGAGCCCGGGCTGGCTCGCCAGAAACTGATAATCCTCCCCGGCGAGCAGGCGTTCCATGGGACGATATCGAGCCGTGGACAGGTCGTCGATCCAATCCACCGAAACCGGGAGCGTCTTCGGCCCCGAGATGAGTTTTCGGAAGAGAAGCACCACAGCCGCCAGCACCGCCAAGCCGGTGAGAACGGCCACGCCTAGGACGAGATCCATGTTCTCTTTTCAGTCTCCGAGATGAGAGTACCCTGACTCCCATCCAAAAGCAATAGTAACTTCGGTCTATTGGGTCTATTTTCGCGTGGCACGGAGGAGGGCGGCGTTGAGGTGGTTGAGCTGATTGACCAGATCTTCTTCCCTGCCCGGCATCCAGGCCGGACGCAAACGCAGCTTGCGGAGTTCGCCGGCGGGGTTCAGCAGGGCGAGCCATGTCCCAAGAGCCGCCAGGTTCACCACAACGGCAGCGTACCCGACCACTTGCAGCAGGTAAAAACCGCGCGCGCTCAGGAGTAGATAGATCACTGTACCACTCAGAAAATAAACAGAAAACACGATGCTGTGGACGACGATGTTGCGACTGAGTGTGATCGGATATTGCATGAGGATGCCCAGGATAGTCAGCAGGAACACCACCAGACTGAAGTACACAGCACGCTCCGCCACATAATAGTACTGCATCAAGTGGCCTTGCACGGTGTGCTGACTCGGAGCGATCAGAGTGATGCAGGAGGCCAACAGCGCCACGCTCACCGCGACGACCAAAGCCCACTTGCCCACCGTGGCGAGGCCCCTGTAGTCTTCTAGTACCCTTGAGTAAATCTCTAGTACCACCCAGACATAAAGCACCCACTCCACGGGCTCCATCAGAACCCACATCTTCTGATAGACATTACTGCCGGAATTCAGAAAGATGAGGATACCACTTCGCAAAACTTCAAAGACCAGAAAGAACCAAAACGCCCGGTATCGGTCGCGCAGGCCAGACACCAGGATCCGGCCAGCCAGTAAACCGGTCACTGCCAGTTGGATGAAGTTGATCGCCGTGGCCATGGCGTTCCCGAGCGACGGCTTTATTTTAACACTTCACCCGTACGCGCCAGCAAAAAACTGGTGGGGGCGTGTCTCAACCGCCACGCCCTCATCGTTATGAGTGACCGGCAGGATCCTAGTTTACGTTGACCCAGGGGCAGGGGCCACAAGTCGGGGGCGGGGTGATACCCTCCAGGCCGACCGCCGAAAGGAAGGAGAGCGCCAGGATGGCCGCGAGCAGGACTTTTTTCATCATAAGGTTTTACTCCTCGTTTAACTAAAGTTGCTACGTAATAAGGTATACGTGGGCTGTTGACCTTGGTGATCCAGGCAAGAGATTTTCCAAATGCAGAACAGTGGTTAACCTTAGATAACAAATTGGTCCATGAGCTATAATCAGCCTAGGACCTATAGTTCTTCGATGCTGGCTGGCAAGCGGTGTGAAACTTGATGCCACGGTCTCTGTTGAGGCTGCCGTATGCGGAGTGGAAAATCGGGAGGCGATACGGGTTCCGGACGCGAGCCGGCGGGTGACCTCTGGCGCCACACGCTGGCGCGCATTCCGACGCTATTTGGCCGGCTGGTCTACCTCGCTTCGCTGCGCAACCAGAGCAACGGCGAATATCAGCATCCGGCCCTGGCGCAGATGATTGGCGAAGAGCAGACCGGTGAAACCCTGCGCCGCAGTCACGCGCGCGTCTTTCAGGATTGGCTGTGCCTCAACCTCGAACAGCAGAAGACTGACCTGCAGGAGTACCTGGCGGAATTACCGAATCCGGCGGGCATCCTGGCCGGGTGGGTAAATTCTGCATCCTACCGGGATTTTGTACCGTCCTTGGCGCAAGACGTTGAGCGGCAGCTCTTCACGTCGGACCTGTCGACTCTGCTGACTGTGCTGAAGCACGACTATGGCGCCGCTTCCCCTGATTCAGGATCATAGCCACACCCGAAATCTGCCCGATCACATCGATTTCCGATGGATAGACATAGACCATCGGCTGGCACCCCGAGGCCGGGTGCGGCAGCAGTATCAGTTGGGTGTCTTTCAGTGCACACCAGCCGAAAACACAGCCGGCCCGGTGCTCCAGAAAATATAGCGGGCGCTCGAATTCGCTGGCTCCCTCCGCATTCACGATCTTGCGGCGGCTCTCATCGATCAGCACCAGCGCCCCCGGCTGAACCAGCGGGTACATGAACCAGTCCTCGGAGCCGATGAACGCATACCGGTGATGCTTGAGGTCCAGCGCGTTAAGCAGGGAGAGCGGCAGTTTCCCCCAGCGGTGGATGACGCGGCTCAGATAGGTGGTTCTGCGTAGATCCACCCCCGAGTCGAGCATCAGGGGCACCTGAATGTCGCCGTGCGTGCCGGGCGCGAATGCCAGCAGGTGCGTCGTCTCCAGTTGAAGGGCGGCAGCATCGGCGGGCAGGCTCGCCATATCCACGCGATACCACTCCAATACTTCTATGAGGTCCAGGCGGTAGATGGCGCATAGCGAGTATAGCCGATAGATAGTCGGCACCGTTCCTTTATTCTCGATGTCCGAGAGCCGGCTGAGCGCGATAGCGAACTCGTCGTTCTGGCGCCGCTCGGCGATGCGGTTGCTGGCTTCCGCGACATCCCGATAACGCAGGTTGAGGCGTTCGCGAACTCGTTTCAGCTTCTGCCCGGCGTCCACCATGTTATGATCCGGTCTGGGCGCGGCGGTCTCCTCCGCCACAGGGAAAATGTGCGCCAAGAAATAATGAAATATACCGCCTGCAATTATATTCAGCGGCGAGTCCCAGAGCAAGTCCCGTTTCGTGGATTTTGTTCCGATTTCGGAACAGGCCTTGCCGTGAGAGGCCGATTTTGAAAATTGTGGTCGGAATGTCCGGCGCGAGCGGTGCGGTCTACGCGGTTCGGCTGTTGGAACGCCTCCGCCAGAACCCGGCGGCCGAAATCCATCTGGTCGCCACGCGTGCCGGAGAAAAGACTCTGTTTCTCGAAACCGGGAAACGCGTTTCAGACCTTAAGAAATTGGCCAGCTATTCTTATTCCCTTGAGGATATCTCTTCCCGGCTGGCCAGCGGCTCGTTCCCGGTGAACGCCATGGTGATCGCACCCTGCTCGGTGCAGACCATGTCTTCCATCGCTTGCGGCATCACCTCTAACCTGCTGCTGCGCGCCGCCGACGTAACCCTCAAAGAGCGCCGCAAACTGGTGCTGATGGTTCGCGAAACCCCCTTCCATTTAGGACACTTACGTACGATGGTCGCGCTCACGGAAATGGGCGCCATTATTGCGCCGCCGATCCCGGGATTCTATAACAATCCGCAGACGATTCTTGACCTGGTCGATCACGGCATAGACCGGGTGCTCGACCTGATCGGTCTGCCGGACGAGCGCGTCCGCCGCTGGGACGGCCCTCAAGCATGAAGCGCCGCGCCACCCGCCAGCCCTCCGTGGAGCGCATCGCTTTCCAGGGCGAATGCGGCGCCTTCAGCCAGGAGGCTGCCCGTAAGTTATTGGGAGAAAAGATAGATGTCTTCCCATGTGCACGCTTTGAAGACGTCTTTCGCAGCCTTCAGGAAGGCGCAGTCGACGGCGCCGTGATTCCCATCGAGAACACCCTGGCCGGCTCGGTGCATGAAAACTACGATCACCTTCTGCGCTACGATCTGCCCATCGTTGCGGAAACCAGCGTGCGCATCATCCACAATCTGATGGCTGCTCCCGGCGTTTCCTTAGGACGCATCAGACGTGTCTTCTCCCACCCGGTAGCGCTGAATCAGTGCCTGGATTTCTTCGCGCAGCATCCCGAAATCGAGAAGATCACATACTACGACACCGCCGGCAGCGCCAAGATGATCATGGAGGAAGGCCTGCGCGACGCGGCCGCCATCGCATCGGCCGTGGCCGCGGAAATCTACGGCGCACGCATCCTGCGGCGCTCGATTGAGGATGACCGCCGTAACTTTACGCGCTTCTTCCTGCTCCGGGCAAAAGAATACACCCAGCGTTTTTCAATAGAAATACCCGCAAATGCGCAATGGAAAACCTCCGTGGTGTTCTCCACACGCAATATTCCCGGAGCTCTGTTCCGCTGCCTGAGTGCGTTCGCGCTGCGGGACCTCAACCTGACCAAGATCGAGTCCCGGCCGCTGCGCGGCAAGCCGTGGGAATATTTGTTCTACCTCGACTTTCTGGGGCGTCTCGACTCGCCGCAGGCTCAAAACGCGCTCGGGCATCTGCGCGAGTTGGCCGACATCCTGAAAGTCCTGGGCTGCTATCCACGCGGGTCTTAGAACATGATGCTGATCCGATGTTTTTTCATTGGCTGGTCCATGGCGGCCGTGAGCGCCGCGCAGAACTTCACCGATCTGAAACCGAGTCCGCAGCAGGTTGCCTGGCAGGACATGGAGATCGGCGCGCTTATCCACTTTGGCCCGAACACCTTCATGGATCGCGAATGGGGCGATGGTCACGCCGATCCGCAGGTCTTCAATCCGGCTGAGCTCGATGCGGCGCAGTGGGTGGCGGCGGCCAAGTCTGCCGGCGCGCGATATGTGGTGCTGGTCGCCAAACATCATGACGGCTTCTGCCTGTGGCCCACCCGGCAGACGCCTTACAGCGTCAAAGCGAGCCCTTGGCGCAACGGGCACGGCGATCTGGTTCGCGAGGTGGCCGCTGCCGCTCACAAACAGGGGCTGCGATTCGGCATCTACCTTTCGCCTTGGGACCGCCATGACCCGCGTTACACGAATAACGCCGAGTACGACAACTACTACCGCGCGGAGATGACGGAACTGTTGACGCTCTATGGCGAAATCGCCGAGTTCTGGCTGGACGGCGCGGGCAGCGAAGGGCATGTCTATGATTTCGACAGCTACATGCGCACGCTGCGCACCTATCAGCCGAACACGCTGATCTTCGCCGACGTCGGGTTCCTGAAATACGGCGACATCCGCTGGGTGGGCAACGAGAGCGGTTTCGCACCCGAAGAAGACTGGAACGTGGTGGATCGCCTGGGCTACCTGCGATGGCGGCCGGCCGAGGCCGATACGCCGCTGCGCACCGATCACTGGTTCTGGCATCCCAACGACGAGAAGAGCCTGAAGACGCTGGCGCAACTGATGGAGACCTATCACAAGACTGTGGGGCGCGGCGCGCAACTCATGATCGGCCTGGCGCCGGACCGCCGCGGACTCTTACCTGAGTCCGACGCCGCACGATTAAAGGAGTTCGGCGACGAAGTCCGGCGGGTTTACGGCGCCGATGAGCCGCCCGAGACCTGGATGTCCTCCGCGCCGCTCGAGATCCGCAGCGCAACGCCGCTTACGTTCGACCGCGCTGTCATGATGGAGCAACTGAACTACGGGCAGCAGGTCGAACGTTATATCGTGGAGGCCTGGGACGGCCGGCAATGGAAGACGCTCGCGGCCGGAACCACCATCGGCCACAAAAAGATCGACATCTTTCCGCGCACCAGCGCCCGCCGCGTGCGGCTGCGGATCGTGGAATCAGCCGGAGCACCGCGCATCCGCCAGTTCCGGCTCTGCGACGGAAGCGCGCGTTAGCGGCGGCGCGCCGTTGCGGCTGCCGCGCGGTTGGAGTATCCTTTTATCGGAGTTGCAGATCCGAATCCTGGAGGTAGCCGCAATGTCGATTCTCAGTCTGGTTCCGGTATTCTTCCTTGCCGCGGTGGCCGGGCCGGCCGCCTGGGCTTTGGGCAGAGTGTACCGGCGTTCGCGTGGCGCAAAGCACATCACGTGCCCGGAAGCCGGCCATTTCGCCACCATCGAACTGGATGCGCGTCACGCCGTGGCGATGCACGCTCTGGGAGAGACCAGCCGCCGCATCCGCTGCTGCTCGCTGTGGCCGGAGCGGCAAGGCTGCAAACAGTCCTGCTTGAAGCTGGTGGTCTGACCCGCGGCAGTGACTACGGGAAGAGCATCGACTGCATCAAGTAAGTAAAGAAACCGCCGTTCTGCGGGGCGTTGGATGTCTGTTTGTGGACCAGCAGCAAGCCCGTAGCCGAATCAGCCGAATAGCTGCACGATCCAGGCCCGCCATTCTCGGAGTCCGGGCTGGTGACGATCGCATCCACCTGCACTTGGCCCTGTGAATCGTAAACGAATTTCGGCGGATCCACGTTGGCCAGCTCCGCGGCGAAACATCCAAAGCTGATCTTGTTCTGGCCGCTGACATACGCGGCGCTGGCCACCGCCAGCAGCACTCCCGGCTGCTTACTGGGCATGATGTCCATCTGTGTAATATAGCTTGTCCCCTTCGGAAAGTAGCGTCCCACGCTCGTGGCATCGCTCTGATTCGCGAATTTCGTCGCGCCCTCCGGTACATACGTCCATTGCCAGTTCCCGGGATTGTTCTGCGGGTTACTGGTCTTGAAGACGGCATAGAATTCGCTGGCCGGGTCTGCGTCGGGCGGTTGGCAGCCGAGGAACAGATACAGGTTGTTATTGGAAA
This sequence comes from Bryobacteraceae bacterium, assembly GCA_035541265.1. Lineage (GTDB taxonomy): Bacteria > Acidobacteriota > Terriglobia > Bryobacterales > Bryobacteraceae > Bog-159. The sequence continues at coordinate 13,848 of DATKNQ010000085.1, read as the reverse complement.
TGATCAGGCTCGGCTCATAGTAGACCTCGCAGCCGCCGACCTCGGAACTGAGCGAGCTCAGATTAGTCGCTTGCGTGAAGTCCTGCGGATAGGTGTTCGCATTTTCTCCCAGAAACTGCGGTGTGGCGCTCGCCAATCCCATGGGACCGCCTGTCGCGGTTCCCGGCGCCATGGCTATTTCCCAGCGCTTGGTATACGGCTCCGCATCGGGTCCGGCTCCGCCGATCGGCACATAGTAAATGTTGTGGACGCCGTACCAGTAAGTAACGCCGTTAACCACTTGCGGCAGAAGATTCATCACCTCGTGGGCGGTATAGTTGATCTCCCCGGTCACCGGATTAGTCACTTGCTCGGAAGTATACAGGGGACCGGCATAATTCCAGGTCTTGCCGCCGTCCGTGCTGTCGGCCACATGGATATCGACGACGTAGGTGCCGGACGCACCCGCGCTGGAAATCACGTGCGTCCACGAGTAAGCCATCCACAGCGTGCCGGTAAGCGGATCCTGCCGGATCGTGGGATCCGCATATCCGCTGAATCCGCCGGTGCTGAACGGATCGATGCTCGCCAGGTCGATGCCCACACAACCGGTGGACGTGGCCGTGCACGCCGTCGAGACGGGCGAACTGGGTTGTTCCTCCGCCACCGCGATGGTCGCCGAAGACGTACTGGTCACACCGTTCATCTGAATCTGTATCGGCACGGCCGTCCCGGTAGGTGTGCCGGAGGCCACCTGTACCGCGACCTGATACTCGCTGACATACTGCGGCGAGAGCACGGAGTAAATCAGCTTTGCCTGCACGCCGCCGATCAAAACTACCGGCTGAAGTTGAGTGTTCAGCGTCTGGTTCGGAGTATTCGCGCCGTTTGGAACCGTGCCCTCGACCGCGCCCAGACCGGTACACCAGATCACCAGATCGCCGCCGATCTGCACCGGATGCGCACTAAGGCCGGGAATGGAAAGCGTCCCGGCCGCAACTTCGTAGTCGCTGCTGTTGGTGGCAAAGGCCTGGCCCAGCCCATTAGCCGTGGCGGTGAAGATCCCTGGCATAGCCGGCACGATCTGCACGCTGGCAGGCGCAGAGGATCCGGCGGCGTTAGTCACGATCACGTCGGCCGTGCCGCTGCCCCCGGATGGCAACACGTCCCAAGGCACCTGCGCATTGATCTGGCTAGGCGAGACAAAATAAAGCGCGGCAGCCGTCCCGTTGAAGGTGAGCGATTTGACGTCGCCCAGGGACGCCGGCAGCGGAATCGAATCGGCCGTGGCATTTTGCGTGGCTAAGTTCGTCCCAAAGATCGATACGACCGAGCCTGGCGCCACACCCCCAGTGCTATAACTACCACTATTGATTATTCCCCCCGCATTGATCGCCGGCATTTGCGCGTACGCCAACGACACGAGCGAGAGTAGGATGATGCTTCGCCAAACCAGTTTCATACCGTCTCCTTCATCTCTAAAGGTATGAACACCGGTATCTCCCCCGGGTTGCCGGGCTCAGGTGTGATTTGTCACTTAGAAGCGCAAAGGGGCGCGTCTTTTCCGCGCCACCATAGCCGCCATATAGGAGGAACTCCGCTGGTCCGGCAGCGGCGCGGGGCGCCCCGTTTTGTGCGAGTTCTTCAGAGGCGTCAGCAGCCCCGTGCGATCTCACCGTAAATAGGCTTCAGCGCCGGATAGAGTGACCGATACACCCGGTAGCCCCGGGCATAAGTTGTAGTCTCGGCAGGCCGGGGGCGAATCGACTCGACTTCCCGGATGGCAGCCCGGCAAACCTCCGGAACTGACGCGTACTCGCCGGTGCCCGCCAGCGCCAGCAGCGCCGCTCCGTACGCCGAACCTTCCTGAGTGGCCAGCGTCACGACCTTCTTGTCGAAGATATCCGCCAGTAACTGACGCCAGAAGGGACTGCGTGCACCGCCTCCGGAGACCCGCACGGACGCGACCGCCACGCCGAGTTCCTCAATGATATCGAGGCAATCACGCTGGCTGTACGATACGCCTTCGATCACCGCGCGAATCAGGTCCGCACGCTGATGTTTCGCGGTCAGGCCGATCCAGCCGCCGCGCGCGGTGGCGTCCAGATGGGGAGTGCGCTCGCCCATCAGGTAAGGCAACCAGTAGAGGCCCTGCGATCCGGCGGGGGCGGTAGCGGCTTCGGCCGTGAGCGCGTCGTAATCCGCGCCAGGCGCCAGTTGATTGCGGAACCACTGGAGGCTCAGCCCGGCGCCTTGCGTCACGCCCATCACGTGCCATTTGTCGCGGACGGCGTGGCAGAAGGTGTGCACGCGGCCCGCCGGATCGTAGGCGACTTTTTCCATATGCGCGAAGACCACGCCGGAGGTGCCCAGCGTGCACGACACGATGCCCGCTTCCACGATGCCGTTGCCCACTGCGCTGGCGGCCTGATCGCCGCCGCCGCCATACACCGGAATGCCTGCGGCCAGACCAGTGGCTTCAGCCACGGCGCGCGAGACATGGCCGGTCAGTTCGCTCGATTCGTAACAGGTGGGCAGGATGCCGCGATCGAGGCCCAGCCGGTCCATCATGTCGAACGACCAGCGCCGCGCCACGACATCGAACAGCGAGGTACCGGAAGCGTCCGAGACCTCCGTGGCATATTCGCCGGTGAGCCGGAAGCGTAGGTAGTCCTTGGGCAGCAGCAGGTGGCGAACACGCTCGAACGCGCGCGGCTCGTTATCGCGGACCCAAAGGAGTTTGGGCAAGGTAAAGCCCGTGAGCACCGGATTCGCCGTATACTTCAACACATTTTCCCGGCCGACCGTTTCGTTGATGGCATCCACCTGCGGCTGGCTGCGCTGATCGCACCAGATCAGTGCGGGCCGGATCACCGCGCTCGCCTCGTCCAGAATGACGAGGCCGTGCATTTGCCCGGAGAGGCCGATGCCGCGCACCTGCGCGCCGGAGATGCCGGCCTGCGCGAGCGTGCCGCGAATCGCCTGGCACGCGGCATCCCACCAGTTTTCCGGACGTTGCTCGGCCCACAGCGGCCGTGGCATCCGGATATCCTCGTGCGGAGCCGTAAAACCGGCAACTACGCGGCCCTGCGTGCCCACCAGCAGTGCGCGCGTGCCGCCCGTACCGACATCGATTCCCATCCACATAGTTCACTCCGTCTTCGGGCGCTCCCCCATGGGCGCTTCCACCCACGGCAGACAGGCGGCGCCATAGAGACCCGCTTCGTTGCCCAGCGTGGCTTTCTCGATGCGCGTAGCCGTGGTGCGGAACGCGAACGAGCGCCGCCGCGCCTCGTCCAACATGGGGGGTGCGAACAGATCCCACGCCGGTAGCACGCCGCCGCTGAGCAGGTACAAAGGAAAGTTGAAAGTGTTTACCAGCATCGCCAGGACCACGCCGAGCGCCCGTCCCATGGCGACGAAGACCTGCCGGGCCTTCTCGCTGCCGGCCAGCGCCAGATCGTAGACCTCGCGCGCGCTCAGGTTGTCGCCCAGACGCAGCATGCTGGCCATCGCCGTGATCGCGGTGGCCGAGGCGTGCTTTTCCAGGCAACCTTGATTGCCGCAGCCGCAAGGATTCCCATCTGGCACGACTGTAATATGACCCAGCTCGCCGGCCATGCCGAGATAACCGCGCAACACCTTGCCGCCGGATATGATGCCGCCGCCCACGCCGGTGCCCAAAGTCAGCAGCACCAAGTCGTCTACGTCGCGCCCGGCGCCCATCCACTTTTCACCCAGCGCGGCGGCGTTGGCGTCGTTCTCCAGAATCACGCGCGCGGCCAGACGCCGCTCGATTTCGGCGCGAATGGGGAAATCATCCAGGCAGGAGAGATTATTCGAGTTACGGATGATGCCTTCTTTCAGAAGGATGAATCCCGGCACGCCGATGCCGATGCCGGCCAAGCTGCCGGAACCGCAAGACTGGCGCAGTTCGTTGATGGCGCTCACCATGTGGCCGAGCATTACCTCACGTCCCGCCGCGGGGTTCGTGGCCGTGGCCCGCCGGTCGAGAATGTGGCCCTGGCGATCAATGGCCGCGGCCCGCAGGTTCGTGCCGCCCAGGTCCAGTCCGATCGAGTATTCCGCCATGAAGGCGTCATAATAACACCTACCGAAGCGGGCAATAACTGTTGTTGATGCGGCCGATTGCAATTTTCTTCGTGCATCGGGTACCCGGCTGTGCTACAAAGATGGAACAGACTCGCTTCTTTTGCGTCGATGAGTACAGAGGGTGCTTCGATGACGAGCAACCGGGAGTACGTGAACATACCGGGCAGCAAGATGCACGAGTTGCCCCCACTGCTGGTGCGGAGAATGCCTGAGGCCGCGCCGGTGGACCTGACTTCGGCCATCATGGAGGCCGAGGAAATGCTACCGGAAGTGGATGTGGACGAGGCCTTGCTGGAGCAGCGCAAGCTCGACCTGGCTGTCACCTTGGCGGAGCAGTATCGCGGCCTGGTGGCCCAGTGGCAGTGGGGCGAATCCATCGTGGAATGGATCCGCCAGTGTGAGATCACGTTTCAGTCTGAATCCGAATTGCGCAACTTGCTGCATCCGGATGTCTGGCCCCACGCGGGACGCAGCAGCTTCGTGGTCCTGCTCGCCGATAAGCGCGTCACCACTCCTGGCGTGATTCTGGAAAAAGCCGTGGGCTTGCGGCTGACCTTCCGCCAGCCTCCGCCCATCGATTGCTGCAGCAGCGAGTTTCTCTTCTGCCTGAATCACTCAATCGCCGGCTCTGCGTACAAAGCCTGGGCGCGCATGGGCGCGCGCATGCCGGCGCTGCTCCCGCCTGATCGCTTCCATTTCGACGTGTTCGATCCGGAGCTGCAATAAGGCGCGGCCAAAGCCGCGTGGTACCGTGAAGCTTGACGGGCGCGCACCTTCATTACCTGCTCGATTGCTTATCGATTATCGCCATCGATTTGCTGTTGGCCGGGGATAACGCGTTAGTCATTGCCCTAGCCGTACGCTCGCTGCCGAAGCAGCAGCGCCGCATCGCGCTGTTCTCGGGAGCCTGGCTGGCGGTACTGATTCGTGTGGCGGTGACGTTCGTCGCGGCCAAGATGCTCGAACTGGAGTTTATCCAGTTCGCCGGCGGAGCCTTTGTGGTTTGGATCGCGGTCCGAGTCTTGCGCGATGCCGGCTCACAGGAAGCCGCGGTGGCTTCTCCCCGCGATATCTGGCGCGCGATCTCCTCCATCATGATCGCCGACCTGACGATGTCCACAGACAACATCCTGGCAGTGGCCGGCGCATCGCGGGGCAATGTGTGGTTGATCCTGTTTGGCCTGGCGCTGAGCATACCGCTGGTGGTTTCTTCGAGCGCCTTCCTGGCGAAAGTCATGGACAAATATCCGGTGACCATTTACCTGGGCGTGGCGATCCTTGGCCGGGTGGCCGGTGAGATGATGCTCGGCGACTCATTCGTCCGAAAGCTGCTACATCCTCCCAACATGCTGCGCTACGCCGTGGAAGCGGTCCTGATCGCGGCCATCATCCTGGCCGGACGGCTCCGCCGCTGACAATCATTTACAGGCGCGCTTCCGGGCGTTGCGTCGAATGGATTGGAGGATGAAAAAAAATGCTTAAGAAATTCGGACTTCCCGCAATCGCGCTTTTGGGTGCACTGGCGATGGCCCCGCACCAGGCGAAGGCCGCCGTCAGATTCGGCGTCGTGGTGGGTTGCCGCCCGGCGCCTGTAGCAGTGGTTCCCGCTCCGGTCATAGTGCGGCATGACTTCCACCCCGACTGGCGTTATCGCCGCGTTGTCCGCTTCCGGCGGTAACGTGCATTGCGCGGCGTGGGGCAGAGCTCTTGCATTGAGCACCTGCCCGCGCGTCCCACATCTTGCGCATCGCCTTTACGACTTCCTGCGCCTTCGGCTCGTAAATCTGCCCTCCCAATTCGAGCGCGGAGGCGCGCAGCTCCCTCTGATACTTCCCAATCAATCTGACAAACATAGCCATCTGGGCTGGACTGCTGTAAAAATTGGGTTCGGACGTCACTTTTTCACGCAGCACAACCAGATTGTGATCCTCGCCCAGCCAGGTCTCCAGATCCTTCAACCTTCTTTCGTACGCCGGCATGGAGCCGTCCCACACAGCTTCGAGCAGCCGCACATGATACCAGTGGTCCTTCACGCGCTTGCGCCAGGCATGCCAGTTCTCCGGACTCGGCAGTTCGCGCGCGGCGGCCATGGCCTTTCGCCCGCGGCGGAATATGTCTTCGAGACCGGGCGCGATCGCTTCAAAACCATCCGCGGCCAGCGGCCACTTCTCGACGCGCCGTGCCGACCGGCTCAGCCTGAGGGCCACGCTGCGCAAGACTTTTTCGATGCCGCCCTGCTGTTCCATTTCCTGCTTGCGCGCCACCAAGCCGCGGCGGATCGAAGCAAGCCGTCCCATTTCGCCGCAAAAATGTTCGCGCATCCCGTCCCAGACTTCGAGCATGGCGCCCGCATCGCGGAAGTGCGAAAGCTGCAGGCCCACATCGCGGAAGAACGAGTTTTCGCGGATGTACACTTCGCCCAACTCCGGCCGCATCAGGCGCAGAACCCCGCGCACTTTCTTCACGTGCTTGCGGGCCTCGTGAATGGCCTCGTCGCGATCAGGATCCCCCTGCCCGCGCAGTTCGCTGACCGCCGCTTCGATCTCCTCACGGACGATGTGCCGGACTTCCGCCGGCACCGGCTCACCTGGCTTGAAACGAAATGTCACAATCTTGTTACAGATTAGCAGTTCTGCCTTGGCGGCAGCTTGCTGCTATGATCGAGATTCTCTACGATGCCGTCTCGATCCCGGTTCGCGGCATGCTGCTGCGCCGCGTTATCGATAGCCATGCCATCCCTTTGCCAGGAACGTACGCAAGCGCGTTCGATGGTGATCTCCAAACATGGAATCGCCGCCACCAGCCAGACGCTCGCCTCCCAGGCGGCCGCGCAGATCCTGGCGCGCGGCGGATCGGCGATTGACGCCGCCATCGCTGCCAACGCCATGCTCGGGCTGGTTGAGCCGATGAGCTGCGGCATCGGCGGCGACCTGTTCGCGATCTATTGGGATACCAAGACCGGTAAGTTGACGGGTCTGAACGCCAGCGGATGGGCGCCGCGCGGGCTGACCATCGAGTTTCTAAAATCGCTGGGCCGCGACACCATGCCGCAGGAGGGCATCCAGTCGGTGACCGTGCCGGGCTGCGTCAACGGCTGGGAGAAGTTGCACAAGCGCTTCGGCCGCGTCAGTTGGCGCGAGCTGTTTCAGCCGGCGATTTACTATGCCGAGAACGGCTTCCCCGTCACCGAAATCATTCAGGACACGTGGAAAACGTCGGCCGGAAAGTTGACCGGCGATGCGGAAAGCCGCGAGATTTTTCTGCCCGAAGGCAAGCCTCCCGAGGTCGGCCAGATTTTCCGCAATCGCCATTTGGCCGCCGCTTATAAGCTGATCGCGGCGCAAGGTGCGCCGGCTTTCTATCGCGGCGATATCGCGCGCGCCATCTTGAGCAAGTCGCGGCGGCTGGGCGGCAAGATGTCGGCCGATGACCTGGCCGAGTTCGAATCCGAATGGGTCGAGCCGGTCTCCACCGAATACCGCGGCTGGAAGGTCTACGAACTGCCGCCCAACAGCCAGGGCATCGCCGCGCTCGAAATGCTCAACATCCTCGAGACTTTTCCGCTGTTCAATTACGCTCCGTCGAGCCTCGAAGACCTGCACCTGAAGATCGAAGCACAGAAGCTGGCGTATGAGGATCTGCGCCGCTACATCGCCGATCCGCGCTTCGCCCAAGTGCCTACGCGCGGCATCATTTCGAAGAAATACGGGCGGGAGCGCGCCGCGTTGATTCGCGGCGACGAAGCGAATTGCAGCGTGACGCCCGGGAAGCCCCCCGCGCCCGGCGGCGACACCGTGTATCTTTCGGTGGTCGATCGGGAAGGCAACATCGCCTCGCTCATCCAAAGTGTTTACCTGAGTTTTGGCTCGGGCGTGGCGGTCGGGGACTACGGATTCTACCTGCAGAATCGCGGCGCGCTGTTTGAGATGGACCCCACGCATCCCAACGCACTGGCGCCGCGCAAGCGACCGCTGCACACCATCATTCCGGCGTTCATGGAGAAGGAAAACATTCACATCGGCTTCGGCATTATGGGCGGCTACAACCAGGCCCAAGCGCACGCGCAGTTCGTCTCGAACCTGGTGGATCACAACCTGAACATCCAGGCCGCGCTCGAAGCGCCGCGCTTCACCAAGCTGACCTTCGGCGGATGCGACGTGATGATCGAGAACCGCGTGCCGGCGAGTGTGCGCGAGGGCCTCACCGCGCGCGGCCACGTGCTGGACGTGCTGGCGGATTTCTCCGGCTGGATGGGCGGCGGACAGGCCGTGCTGCGCGATTCCGATACGGGCGTGAATTACGGCGCGTCGTCGCCACGCAAGGACGGCGCCGCCATCCCCGAAGCGCCGCCCTATTTCGCGCAGCCGCACAAAACCGCCAACTAGTACGGCGGCGCCAGGCGGCTGAACTCGAAGTTCAGCGGATCGAGGCCGCGCGCCGTAAGCTGCCGGATGCACTCCGCGAAATTGTCTCCGATGGCTTCGATGCGGCGCAGGGGTAACGCATCGGGCGTGTAGATCTCCAGCGCGATACATTTACCCGCCAAGGCGTGGCGTTCCTCAAGCGAAAGACGCTCAGGCGAGCGCCCGATGGCGCGCTGGGGATCTTTGACGGCGGAGGCGGTCATATCTAAAATCGCAAGTGCGCGGCGATTTGCAGGATGCGCGGCGCCGCCGTATTCGAAATCTGGCCGAAGGTTGTGTCCGTGATGCTCGTATCCGGATTTGAGAAATTCACGTGGTTGAACGCATTGAATGCATCCAAACGAATCTCCAGCGTGGCACTTTCGTGGATCTGGAACTTCTTGGCCAGGGCGATGTCCAGGTTCACAGCTCCAGGGCCGCGGAAAGCGTTGCGCGGCATCGAACCGTAGGTATAGTAAGGAAGCTGCGACGCGTCATTGGATGCGATGCCGTCGAGCGTATTGGCGCGATCGGTCGAGAAGTTAGCGGGGTTGAAATAGTAATTGCCCGACGCCGCCTGGCCGATCGTGGGATTCGTGAAAGTCTGATAGGTATGGGCGTTCATGGTGCTGACGGAAGTGCCTACCAAGTCGGCGCGCACCGAGCCCGCATCGCCCGCGCCCGAGGGGCCGGGGTCGCTGTTGGTCGTATAAAGATCGGAGAACACGTCCAGCGGGAAGCCGGTGCGCCAGGTGAAGATCGGATACAGGCTCCATCCGGACGTCAAAGCCTTCGGGCCTGGCAGCTTGTCGAACGGCAGATCCCAGCCGCCGGAGGCGACGATCGTGTTGCGTACATCGGTATCGCCATCCGCCATGAACAGACCGTGGTCGTAATACGGCACCGAACTGTTGCGCTGGCGGAAGCCGGAGACGTTATCCATCTCGTGCGACCAGGTGTAGGCGAAGGTCAGGAAGCTGTGTCCCCAACCGTGCATATCGCCGAGCTCTTTACGCAAAGTCGTGGTCATGCCGTTGTAGTGCGCCTTAGTTACATTCTGAAACTCGTCAAGGTAGCTGAAGTTACTGTCGATGCGCGAGTTGGTACCCAGAATAAACGGATTCACGTCCACTAAACCAGTCAGTTTATGGGCGTCATAGCCGAGATAGCCGACTTCCAGCACCATGCCCGGAGCGAGCTGCTGTTGAAGCTGCATATTGTACTGGTATACATAAGGCGTACGCAGATGCGGATCGACAAAGAAGACGCCACCACCGCCGAACGGCAAAAAGCCCGCATCGCCGAAGTTCAGGTCGCTCGCCGGAGGCCTGGACGGAAACGGATTCACCGCGCCCGCCGCCACATAAGGATTATCCAGACCGAGTGGAGCCGAGTTACCGCTCTGCCCCGCCGGGAAAATATCCGCAAAGCCGAAAAAGGGTGCCTGGCCGTTGAACTGTAAGTTGTCCTCGCCTTTCAGAATGTCGTAGAACACGCCCGTGCCGCCGCGCAGACTGGTCTTGCCGTTGCCGAAGACGTCCCAGGCGAAACCCAGCCGCGGCGCCCAATCGTTGCGATCCGGGAAGTTCGAGCCGCGGGGGGCGCCCGGATCTCCGGGAAACAACAGGCCCAGAGGCGCATTCACGAAGCGTTGGGATTGCAGGCCGGGGATGTAAGAGAACGAGCGGCCCTGCGTATCGAACTTGGGTTGGGCATACTCGTAGCGGACACCCAGCGTCAGAGTCAGGCGCTTCGATAGCTTCCATTCGTCCTGCGCGTAACCGGCGTATTGGTGCGACCGGATATTCGAGGGAGCGCTGCCGAATTGCAGAAACTCATCCGGCAGTCCCATCAGGAAATCGGCCAGATCGACGCCCGAACCGACATAGGTGCCAGGGCCGTAAAAGAAGAACTCACCGTCCACATAAAAGTCGTACCGCGTATTGTTCTGGTAAGGCGAGAAATAGAATCCGAACTTCGCGGTATGGCGGCCGCGCGTCCACGATACGTTGTCGTACGCGGCATAAGTATTGTCGATTTCTGTGGTAGGACCTTGCGGGCTCTCGCCAATGTTCAGCCCGCTTCCCAGGAAGCCGATAATCGGCGGCCCGGTGGACTGGTCGGGAGTGATATTGATGCCGAGATCGGCGGCTGTTGGCTGATGGGTGGCCGGGACCGCCTGGCTGTGATTCAGCCGCTGGGCGGTGAATCGGAACTCGTTCAACAAAGACGGCGTGAAGGTGTGGGTGTAAGTGACTGCCCCGAAGTAAGTATTAGTCTGATAGATGCCAGGGAAGCCCACCACGTTGGAGCCGTTCGAAAACGGCTCGAACTGCGGATAGACCTGCGAGGTCAACGTGGTGCTCAGCAAATCCTTGGTGCTGATGTTATAGTCGATCTTCCCCAGGTACTCGTTGTAGTTAGCCGTGCTCGCCGCTTGCGGAAACTGGATCCCCGTGGGAGAAATCGGTATTAAGTGATCCGCAAAGTACTTCTGGGCAACCGGATCGATCTTACTCTGGTCAATGATTCCCTCGGCCGCCAGGGTGGGATCCGACTGGTAGTAGCCGTTGCCGTTGTTCAGATTATTCAGCAGGAAGTTGCCGACCGGGTTGGATCCGGGAGGGCCCAGCGCGGAAAAATCGCCACCGGCCTCGGCCGGCGTGTAAGTCGTAACCTTGCCGGGCGACGCATCGAGCGCAGTCTGCCGCTGCCCCTCGTAAGAAAAGAAGAAAAACAACTTGTTGCGTCCGTTCACGATCTTGGGCAGGACGACCGGTCCGCCCAGCGTCACGCCGAATTGATTGCGCTTCAACACCGAAACAGGCAGATCCTGTTCGTTGTTGAAAAAGCTATTGGCGTCGAAGTAGTTGTTGCGGACGTAGTCGTAGGCCGAGCCGTGCAGCGTGTTCGTGCCGCTCTTGGTGACCACGCTGACGATGCCGCCCGCGTTGCGGCCGTACTCCGCCGAATAATTACTTTCGAGCACGCGGAACTCGCCCACCGCGTCGGGATTCGGATTCGCCACCACGGCGTTCGATAGCAGGCTATTGTTGTTTCCTCCATCGAGCAGATACGTGATGGAGTCGGTGCGCTGGCCGCCGATGCTGTACGAGCCGGCGGCGCCCGAATCGGGGTTGCTGAGCGTGACACCGGGCTGAGTACCGAGCAGGTCCAGTGTATTGCGCCCGTTCAGCGGCAATTCCTCGATGGCCACGCCGCTAACGGTACCGCCCAAGGTGGCATTCTCCGTCTCCACCAGGTTCGCCGCACTTTCGACCACTACCGTGTCGGTGAGCTTACCGACCGGAAGTTGTACGTCGATGCGCATGGTCTGGTTGATCTGCAGGTCGCCTTGCGCCACCATGGTGACTTTTTCGAATCCGCTGGCCACGGCAGTGACCTTGTACCTGCCAATGGGCAGCGGAAATACCTGATACAGTCCCGAAGAATTCGTCGTAGTCTGTTTGCTGACGTTGGTGGCCAGGTTCGTAACTGTGACCGCCGCGCCCGAAACCACCGCGCCCGACGGATCGGTAACCACCCCGGTAATCTTCCCGGTGGCGTCCTGCGCCAGCAGATACGCTGGCAATAAAATAGCTGCCAACAACGATACCCGTACTATGCAACGGTTTGCAATCATGACTCATATCCCCTTTCCGCAAAAACTTGGAAAAATTGGAGATAGGTTACCACGCGGGAATCTCGGCCCGCAAGCCCGTCCTCAATTTTGTTATTCTTCAGGGAGGGTTCGTGCCCCAAAATTCCTATGCGTTCTTCTTATAGTGCTCTGTTTCTTTTTCTCGCCTTGGCGGCCGCAGCCGCCGCACAGATTGTGCTGGATCCCAGTCCGGCCCGCGTCATCGGGCATCCCACGGTATCGCCCGCTGAGCAGCTTGTGGTGACCAACGTCAATCCCAACCTGGGAGTGAGCGGCGGCATGTATGCGCCGCAGGGAATTGCGGTTGACACGAGCGGTGCGGCGCCGATCCTTTATGTAGCCGACTACGGCAACAATCGCGTGCTGGCCTGGAAGAACGCCACCAGCACCACGCTCAAGAACCTGCAGGCGCCGGATCTGATCATCGGCCAACCGAATTCCGCCTCGACCTTCGCGCTGACCAACGGCGGCCTCGCCAGCCCCACCGGGCTGATGGTCGATTCGAAGGGCAACCTCTACATAGCGGACTCCGGCAACAACCGCGTGCTGCGCTATCCGGCGCCGTTTGCGAGCGGCAGCAAACTGACGCCGGATATCGTCATTGGCCAGCCGGACCCATTTACTTCGCGCGCGCCAAATCAGGGCGGCAGTCCCTCGGCGAAGACTCTATATCTCTCCAACGGCGGCACGGTGTATTTGAGCGCGCTGGCCATGGACGGTTCGGGCAATCTCTTCGTGGCGGACGCGGGAAACAACCGCGTGCTGCGGATTCCGGCTGCTTCGCTTACCTCGGGCGCGCTCGATCCGGTGGCCGACGAGGTCATCGGCCAGACCAGTTTCACCACCGTCAGCTCACCGAACGGCCAGTTGGACAAGAACATTCTGTATCAGCCCGCGGGACTGGCTTTCGACACGGAAGGACATCTGTTTGTCACCGATGGGGCCAACCGTCTGATCGTCTTCCCATCCACCGTTTCGAGCGCCGAGCCTACCAACGATCCCACGGCTCTCCGGTTCGCGGGTATCGTGATTCCCTCACCGTCCGCGCCGAACGGCAGCACGTTGTACAATCCGCAAGGCGTCGTGATGATCAACGACGGCCCGGCCGTGGTGGACACCGGAGACAACCGCATCCTGGTCTTCGATTCGTTCCACAACACGGACTGGGCTGCGACCGATAGCACGCTCGCGACGCCCGCGCCAGTGGCGATCACGGTGCTCGGGCAAGGCTCCAGCCTCACGAACTTCTCGAGCGTATCGGCAAACGCGGGCAACGCGCAGGGCTGCGCCTCGCCTTGTACGCCGGGATCCGAAGTCGCCACCATGTCAGGCCCGGTCGCGGCAGCCGTGGCCGGCGCTGACTTGTTTGTCGTGGACGCGGGGAACAATCGCGTTCTGGTCTATCCCAACGCGGGACAGACCGCCGCCGCGAGCGTGGTCATGGGACAAAGAGACTTTCCCTATAACAGCGTGAACAGCATTCAGGGGAAGGAATTCTATTTCGCAACGCTCAGTAACGCGGGAGACGCGGGGGTGGCCATCGACTCGAGCTCCAGTACGCCGCGGCTTTACGTTTCCGATCCCGGCAATCATCGCGTGCTCGGATTTGCCGATGCGCGCAAGGCCGGGCCGGGCGTGGCCGCCGACATTGTGATCGGCCAACCGGATCTGTACACCGGCGTCTGTAACTTC
>DATKNQ010000084.1:0-32864 GCA_035541265.1 Bryobacteraceae bacterium | reverse complement strand
GCCCGGGGCCCGCCGCCGCGGAAGCGCTCGCGCCAGAGGCGAACCGTCTTACGGTTCACGCCGTTCTCAGCGGCGATCGTCACCTCTGTCTTGCCAGCGGCAACAGCCAGGACAATGCGGGAACGTAGCGCCACCTGCTGTGGAGTCCCCAAAGCTACCACCCACCCTTGGAGTTCGCTGCGCTGGTCCGGTGACAAGACGAGAGGATCAATCGCGCGGGGCATAACCCATTTTGTCCGACGCCTGAATATTTGTCCAGTTATTTGTGGGACACTACACTACACTAAGATAAGACTGTTTGCAAGATGACCTCAGTAGGCGATTCTGTAAAGGTCTGCGTGCGGTTGCAACTTCTCAGACCCCCGTTTCCGGCCAGCTTCCGGTATGTCCGGGCATAAGCTTCTCGCGGGAAATCGCGGGCCTCATTCCAGGACGCGGAAGGGCACGTTGCTCGAAAGCGTGGCGCCCGGTGTCACCACCTCGACTTTTCCACTGGTGGCGCCGATCGGAACGGTCGCGGTGATCAGCGCGCCCGAGTGAACAACAAAGGTAGCGGCCGTGCCGTGAAAGCTAACGCTCGTGGCGCTCGTCAGCTGATTGCCAAGGATAATAACGGTCGCCCCGGCTTTGCTGGCGGTGGGCCGTGTTTCCACGAACGGGTGAAGCCCCATACCCAGACTAAAGACCGTGCCATCGCCGTCGGCCCCTCCTGCGACCGTTGTCCCGTAGAACTTCCCGTTGGTGGCTTGCGCCAACCCGGCTAGCGGAAGCGCGCCGTCAGTACAATCAATTTGTACGCAGAAGTTGTAAGGTGTGGTCAGGGTGCCCTCCGATAGGCTGATTTCGAAAATCGAGCCACAGCCGTTACCTTGGCAAACGGAGTTGTTGTTGGCCCCGCCGACGTACGTTGTCCCGTAGAGGTTTTGATCGGAGCCTTGCACCAGTCCTGCGTAGGGGAACCCGCCGACAATGGCTAGCGTCGTCAGTGTACCGGTGGGCGTCATCCTAAAGACCGTGCCAGCCTGCGCGGTTGTCCCGTAGAAGTTCCCGTCGGTGGCTTGCACTAAGGTGCCGGTGAGGTACCCGCCGACCGTACACAGCGTCGTCAGCGCGCCTGCTGGGGTGATTTTGAAGACCGTTCCCCCACCAGAGTTAGCTCCGCCCGCGTAAGTCGTCCCATAGAGGTTCCCGTCGGTCGCTTGTATCAACGTGCCGTAAGGGTTCCCGCCATCTGCGCAATTCGTTTGGGAGCAAAAGTTGTAGAGCGTGGTCAGCTTGCCACCTGTAGTGATTCTGAAGACAGTACCATCGTTGTTGGCCCCACCCGCGTAGGTTATCCCGTAGAGGTACCCGTTGCTGGCTTGCATTAGCCCAAAAGGTCCGGCGCCGTCCGTGCAGTTCGGTTGACTACAAAAGCTGTAAATCGTCGTTAGCTTCCCCCCCGGAGTCATTGTGAAGACCGTGCCGTAGTTCTTGTCCCCACCCTGGGCTGTCGTCCCGTAGAAGTCGCCGTCGATGGCCTGTACCAGCCCGGCTGCAGGGGCGGAGCCGTCCGTACAGTTCGCTTGGGAGCAAAAGCTATAAAGCGTAGTCAGCGTTCCGCCTGGAGTGATTTTGAAAACTGTGCCACAGCCACTGTTAGCATCGCAGTTGACGTTGGCTCCCCCATCGTACCTTGTCCCGTAAAAATCGCCGTCCATGCCCTGAAGGAGAACCATATTGATGGCTTCTCCTAGTCCGCCACCGTTGGCCCCGTCGAAATTCGCCAGAGTGGTGAAAGTTTGCGCGGGCGAGGCAATCGCTGTCGCCGCGCCCAGCGCCATAGCGAAGTAAGCCCGCATGCACCAGTTCTGTTTGCCTAGCAAGTGAATGACTCGTTTCATGGCACTCCTGACATACACAGAGTTACACAAAGGGCTCCCAGCGTCAAAATTAAAATCAAAAGTCTAGTCGGGAAGGGTACGGCTGGTACCGCTGTAATCGGCGGGCTTGCTCCAAGTCTCACTGAGAGCCAAACTGAAGCGCCTCGGCGCGCGTTTCCGGCGGCTCTGGACAACCCGCTACAACTCGCAGAGTCTGAAAACCAGCGTGCAAAGCGCCGCGCTAATTAACAAGAAGGCGACGGCGGGGTTGTCCGTCATAGAGTTCGATTTAGATCCTGCAATCAGGCCCATCTGGAGGTGGGAGAACGGAGTCGTTGGGTCGCACCTTTAAAGCCAATGGCAGGCCAATGGACCCGCCCACACGTTCGGTGCGGGTGCCACATCAGGCCGTCATGGCGTTGAATAGCGCCGCGTTCTCGCGCAGGATGCGATCGGTGGCCGCCGGATCGGGCTGCATGTCCCACACGCCGCCATCGTGGCTGCCGCCCAGCAGGATGCCGTCGCGCCGCGGAAACATGTAGATGTCGCCCGGCCCGATGGTCATGTATTCGACTTCCGGCTGCGGCAGCAGGAACGACAACTGCCCGCGCACGGGAATCAGTTCTTCATCATGGAAAAGTTCGCGCGCACCCAGGCCCGTACAGTTGAACAGCAGCGGCTCGCGCAGCGCGGCGAGTCCGCGGGCGCCGTGAAACTCGCGGATGACCACATCGCCGTGTGCGGTCAGAAAGTCGCGCAACAGGGCGTTCAGATAGATGGTCGGCTCGATCAGCATCGAGTAGCGCCGGTAAACGTACGGCACATCGAAGGGGTGTTCGGCGCGCGTGAGTTGCCGGGCATCCGGATAGAGTGCCTCGATTTCGTAGTTCGGGCTCTCAGGAGGCGGTGGCTGGCGCGGGCCATCGCGCGACAGAGAATACAACGGAAGCCAGCGCACGCCGTAGACATCGCCCACGAGCGACTGATAGCGCTGGAAGGCGAATCTGCCCGCCTCTCCGAACTGGCGCCGGAACTCGGGCGTCACGCGATCGTGATCGAAGACGCTAACTGGTTCCCACAAGCCGCCTGCCACATTCGAGGTAGTGTCCGGCGGCATCGCCTTCGTATAAATCGTGACGGCATAGCCGCGCTGCTGCAGCAGGCGCGCCGTGGAAAGGCCCACCACGCCGCATCCGATCACCGCCGCCGTGCGCGTTTCGACCTGCGCCGCTTCCGTGACGGCAAGCTGTGCCGTGCCCCACGACAAGGTGATACCCGCGCCGCCGTGTCCATAGTTGTGGATGACGGCCTTCCCGCCGAGCTTCTCGCCCCGCAGAACGAAGCCCGACGGCCGAAATGGCCGCAAACCCACAATGGTCCGGATCACGCGCTCGGGCGCCACGCGCACCCTCGCCAGGCGGGCCGGCGCGAACGGCGCGACCGTGGTGCGGCGCATCGCGCAGCCCGCCATCCAAAGCGGCGCGGCGCCCAGCAGTGTACGCCGCGAGAGCGTGCTCACTTACAGCTCCCGAAAGCCCGCAGAACGATCCAGGATTTCTGCGCCGCCGTGAGCGAGACGCGGCGCGTGAACACATCGTAGTTGCTGCGCTCGATGCGATCGAGCAGCCCCGAGTAAATCGAAATCAGCGCGCCGAGCGAGGCCCGGCCGCTCTTGTGCACCAGCCCCAGCAGCGGCCGCGACTCGTGGTAATACTCGCGCGCGCGGTCGGCTTCGAAGTCCATCAGGTCGATGAATTCCGGTGTGCGCAGACCGGCGCGGAGATCGTCTTCGGTCACGTGGAAATGC
Organism: Bryobacteraceae bacterium; assembly: GCA_035541265.1. GTDB lineage: Bacteria > Acidobacteriota > Terriglobia > Bryobacterales > Bryobacteraceae > Bog-159. The sequence goes on along the minus strand of DATKNQ010000084.1, from coordinate 29,195 downwards.
GCCAGGTCTTCGGCGGGCAAATAAATACGGCCGCGCTCGGTGTCTTCGCGGATATCACGCAGGATGTTGGTTAACTGAAACGCAATGCCGCACTTCTCGGCGAGCCGCGGCGCATCGGACGAATCGAAGCCCAGAATGTGGATCGTGGCCAATCCGGCGGTGGAGGCCACCAGGTAGCAATAGCGATAGAGTTGCTCGAAAGTCTCGAAGCGGCGCGGTTCCAGGTCAGACGTCACGCCGTCGATCATCTCGTGCAGATAGCGCGCCGGAATCTGGTAGCGTTCGATCGTGTCATGCAGCGCCGGCAGCACGGGATGCGCGTCGCATCGCCCCGCGAGTGCATCTGCAAGCGCGGCGCGCCACTGGTCGAGCGATGCGCGGTTCGCGCCCGGCTCGTCGCTCAGATCGTCGCAGCGCCGCATGAACGCGTACACGGCGCACATGGCGTTGCGTTGGGCGCGCGAGAGCAGTACGAAGGAATAATAGAAATTCCGGGCGCGGGTGCGCGCCACGCGCCGGCAATGCGCGTAGGAATCTTCAAGCGAGATCATTACGCCGCCCGCAGCATGGCGACGCGCGCCAGCGAGCCGAGCAGCAGACAGACGCGTTCCGCCGTGGAGATGGCCGGACGCCGCGAGAGCACGTCGTAACCCTGTGCGGCGATCTTATCCAGCACCCGCAGGCCGCCGCGGCTGAAGAGGTCGATATCCAGCGCCAGCCGCCGGCCGACCATCGAAGAAAGCGGTAAGCCTTCGACAAACAGCTCGCGCGCGCGGGCCACGATTTCGCGCATTACCGCGCCAAAGGCCGGCGTCATACGGCGCGCGTAGAGATCCTCGAGCGGGTAGCGATGCCGCGCCAGCACTTCCAGCGGAATGTACACGCGATCCTTCTCCAGATCCACGGCCACATCCTGCCAGAAATTAGCGAGCTGCAGCGCGGTGCAGGTGGCATCGGAAAGCCGCTGCCGCCCGGCATCGGAATAGCCGCACAGGTACAGCACCAGCCGGCCCACCGGATTTGCGGAGTAACGGCAATACGCGTACACATCCGCCCACGTTTGATATCGCGTGACGGTCTGGTCCTGCTCGAAGGCGCGGATCAAATCCGCGAACGGCTCCTCGGGAATCGCGTATCGCACAACCGTGCCGCGCAATGCCACGAATACCGGATGCGTGGTCTCGCCCGCGTACATGCCGGCAAGCTGCGTGCGCCACCAGGCCAGCAGACGCAGGCTCTCTTCCCGCGACCCCATCTCATCGCCCAGATCGTCGGCCCAGCGGCAATAGGCGTAGACATTGTAGAAATCCTGATGGAGGCGTTTAGGCAGAAGAAAACTGACTACCTGGAAATTCTCATAGTGATGGGTGGCCAGCCGGCGTGTGTAGGCTTCGGCTTCGGCGGCGGTAAAGCGCGCGGCGGACGCCTCGGGTGAACGGACGAATTCCCTGGGCGCCAGCGGGATCACGGAATGATGGCCGTCTTCAAATGGCCGTTGTGACTCATCAGGTGGCGCATCACTTCGAGCAGGTTTGCCAGCGGCTCTTCGCTATTCACGAAGTCGCGGGAAGTGATATCGCCGCGAGTCACCAGGTCCAGCGCCTTGCGAATGTACGCGGGCGTGTGGTGAAAACTCGCCTTGCACGTGATCTCGGAATAGTGCAGCAAATTGGTATCGAACATCACCCGGCTGTCGTTGGGGCAGCCGCCGAAGAAGTTCAGCGTGCCGCCGCGCCGCACCATGTCGAGTACCCAATGCCAGGTTTCGGGCTTGCCTACGGCTTCCACTGCGATGTCCGCGCCGCGTCCGCCGGTGAGATTGCGCACCGCCTCCACGGTGTTGGCGTGCTGATCGGCGCGCACCAGTTCGTGGGCGCCCATGGCTTCGGCGCGATCCAGTTGCGTGCGCCGCCGCCCGATGGCGATCACGCGGCAGCCATACAGACTCGCCAGGCGCACGAACATCAAGCCGATGGGCCCCAGGCCGAGAATGGCGATGGTATCGCCGGGGCGCGGTAAAGTTTCTTCGAAGCCCTTCAACACGCACGCCAGCGGCTCGATCAGCGCGGCGTCGTGATAGCTCACTTCATCCGGAATCACGTACGTATTGCGCTCCACGATGCGGGCGGGGATGCGGATGTACTCGGCATACGCGCCGTTGTTGAACAGCAGATCCTCGCAAAGGTTCTCGAGACCGCGTCGGCAGAAGAAGCACTCCTCGCAGGGAGCCGAGTTGGCGGCCACCACCCTCTGGCCAATTTGGAATTTCTTGACGTCCTGGCCGAGAGCCACGACATCGCCGGCCAGTTCGTGCCCGAACACGGCGGGAGGCACGATCATCCGTGCGTGATAACCACGACGGAACACTTTCACGTCGGTGCCGCAGGTTAGCGCCACGCGGACCCGGACCAGGATATCGCCGCCGTCAATCTCGGGAACGGAAACCGGCTCTACCTGCAAGTGCTCCTTGCCATAAAGCACAGCAGCCATCATCTGCTTTTTCACTGTGACCACCTCTGTGGCTGAACGATAATTTTCAACGATTCAGGACCGGGATGCAACGCCAAATCGAATCCTGAACGGATTTTAACGAGCGGCAGCCGGTGGGAGATGAGTTCTTCCACGGGCAGTTCTCCGCTGAATACCAGTTCCGCCGATTCTCTCTGTAAATCCACCGAAGCGCTGTAACAACCGAACAGGGTGCGCTCCCCCACGCAAATCGCCGCGCCAGAAACATCCACGCGCTCGGTCTCCGATGTTTGCGCAAATAAGAGAATCCGCGCGCCGGGCCGCGACAGTTTGATCGCCTGCTCCACGATGCCAGGAACCGAAGCCGCCACGATCACCAGGTCGGCGCCCCGATTCCCGGTCAGGCCGCGGATCTCGGCCTCCACGTTCGTCTCGCACGGATCCCAGGTCTGCTGACTGCCGCAACGGCGCGAGAGCTCGCGCCGCGCCGCGATGGTGTCTGTCGCGACGATCTGCGCACCCGTCCGCCGCAACAGCATCGTGAACAACAGGCCGATGGGGCCTTGGCCGATCACGACCGCTGTTTCATCGCGCTGCGGCGCACATTGCACCACCGCCTTCAGGCAGGTATTCAGCGGTTCCACAAACGAAGCGCGCTCGAACGAAACGCCGTCTGGAATCCGCTCCACACCTTGATCCACAATCCAATCCATGACGCGCACATACTGCGAAAATCCGCCGCCGGCCGGCTCAAATCCCGCAGTGACCCCGACTCGTTTGTAAACGGGGCACTGTGCATAGAGCTTGTGCTGGCAGTAGAAGCAGCTTTTGCACGGAATGTGGTGAAACACAACGACACGGTCGCCGGGCGCAAACCGGCTTACCTGACGCCCTACGCGGACCACCACGCCTGCCGTCTCATGTCCATAGATGCGCGGCGGCGCCAGCAGGTTGTGTTCAATCTTTTTCAGGTCTGTATGGCAAATGCCGCAGGCTTCCACGCGCACCAGTAGCTCGCCCGGTCCGATTTCGGGAGTGGGTACCTGTTCCACCGCAACTACGCTTTGGCCCTTATAGACCGCCGCGTGCATAGTGGACGGTACACTCCAATCAGAATCGGCAATTGACAATGAATTCTCCTAATGCACGCGCAGCAATACCGCACGATCGGCGTAACCGGATTAACTCCGGAAATGCCATCACGGGATTATGTAATGCAGACGCTAAAATTCTAATTGTACCGAAGTGGCCGCCGGAAAGGAGAACCGAGTTGAAATCGGTCACGAAGCTCTGACCGGCGGTGTCGGTCACCGACCGCACGCAGAACATCCGGATTCCGCGCGCGGCGGCGAACTGCGCCACGGCCCCGGCTTCCATCTCCACGGCGCCGGCGCCCGATTCACGCAGCAGTTTCTTCTCGGCGGCGGTTTGCGCTACGCGGCCGATGGAGGCCAGCACACCGGTTGCATGCGGCGCATCGCACGCTGGCAGGCACACATCGAAGCGTTGGCCAGCCGCCTCAATCGCGGTTGCCACGAATATGTCTCCAATTCCCAGCGCCGGATCGAGCGCTCCGCAAAATCCCATACTCACAATCACCGCCGGCGCGCACTCCGCCGCTAGCGCCACGGCCTTGCCGGCGCGGCCCGCTCCCGCGCCGTTCGCTACCATCCACCACTGCCGGCCGGCGGACTCGCCATACGTCGCCCAATGCACTGGCCACGACAGCCGGCGCACGCCGGAACAGAACGGCAGCAGCCCGGCGAACTCGCGAGCCTCCGCGGCGACTAACAATACCCGTTGGTCCGAAACCATTCCACGGCGCGCGCCAGCGCGCCCTCCGCCGGTCCCGGCGCAAATCCCAATTCGCGCGCGGCCTTGGCGTGCGATACGAACATCTTCTTGCGCGCCATGCGCACGGCGTCGAGCGGCGCGCGGGGCGGCGTCCCGGTCAGCCTGGCCCACCCGGTGGTCACCATTCCCGCCGCATAGGCGACGGCATATGGAAGCTTTAGGGTGGGCGCCGGCCTCTCCGTAATCGCTGCGAGCCTCCCCAGGATCTGCTGCAGCGTCAGGTTCTCCGAGCCCAGAATATAACGCTCTCCGCTACGGCCGCGCTCGCACGCCAGCACATGACCGAGCGCCACATCGCGCGCGTCCACCACGTTCAGGCCCGTATCAATAAAAGCGGGCATGTCACCCTTCAAGAAATCCAGTACGATCTTGCCCGTGGGGGTCGGCTTAATATCGTGATCTCCCACGGGCGCGGTGGGATTCACAATTTCCACGGGCAACCCCGAGGCCGCGAATTCGAGCGCCACCTGCTCAGCCATGAACTTCGAGCGCTTGTAAGCGCCTTTCATATCCGCCAACGAGACCGGATAATCTTCGTTGCCCTCGCCGCCGTAGGGCACTCCGATGCAGCCCACCGTGCTGGTGTAAACGACGCGGTCTACGCCAGCATCACGCGCGGCCTCGAGAATGTTGCGCGTGCCGTCCACGTTCGACCGGTACAGTTCGCGCTCATCGGCCGCCCACAACCGATAATCGGCTGCCACATGAAACACCAGGCCGCAACCTGCCACCGCGCGCGCCAGCGAATCCGGATCGCGCAAGTCGCCGGTCACCGCCTCGACATCCAAATCCCGGATCTTGCTGGAACACCGAACCAGTGCCCTTACGCGATGACCGCGTTCCGTGAGCGCGCGCGCCACGTGCCAGCCCAGAAAGCCCGAGGCGCCGGTTACCAGGGTGGGCTTCATGCCGCGCAGTGAGCCCAGGAGCACGTCATTTCAGGGCCCACGTCAACATCTTGAAGCTGTCGGCCAGGCTCGCATTGATCCCCAGCGCGGCAGAAGGCTCAAAACCGCAATGCATCATGCAGTGCTCGCAGCGCGGATCGTTGCCCGGGCCGTAGCTCTCCCACGGTGTCTGCGTCATCAGCGCTTCGAAGGTCTTGTAGTGGCCGTCGGTGATCAAATAACAGGGGCCCTTCCAGCCCTTGATGTTGTAGGTCGGCGTGCCCCAGGCCGTGCAGGGCAGTTCGCGCGTGCCCTTCAGATAATCGAGATAGAGCGGCGTTTGTTTGACATAAAAGCGCTGCGCCAGCCGGTCGATGTCTTTGAATTTCTCGCGAATATCGTCGCGCGTCATGAAGATTTCGCGGTCATCCACGGCCGAATATCCGTACGCCGGCGCGATCTGGTGGCCGTCCACATGGAACTGCTCGAGGTACTCAAAGAGCGCCTCGATTTCTTTCATGTCGGTTTCTTTGTAGATGGTGGTGTTGGTGCACACCATGAAACCGGCGGCCTTGGCGGCCTTGATGCCCTCGATCGCTTCGCGGAACACGCCCTCCCGCTCGACGCAGATGTCATGCGTGTGCTCCAGTCCGTCCAGGTGCACGTTGAAGAAGAAGCGCTTGTCCGGCGCAAATTCTTTCAAGCGCCGCACGATGAACATGCCGTTGGTGCACAGGTATATATTCTTGCCGCGCTCCAGAATGCCGGACACCAGTTCGCCGATCTGCGGGTACATCATGGGCTCGCCGCCGCAGATGCTGACCATGGGCGCGCCGCACTCGTCCACCGCTGCCAGGCATTCTTCGAGCGGCACCCGCTGCGAGATCGTGGACTCATATTCCCGGATGCGGCCACAACCCGTGCAAGTCAAATTGCAGGCGTGCAGCGGCTCGAGCATCAGCACCAGCGGGAACCGCTTGCGGATCATGGGGTGCGGCTGCCGGTTGGCGCGCTCCACCGGAATGCTGTGCAGAATGCGGAACGGATTGGCGGCATCCGGCGGGGCGGCTACATCTTTCTGCCACTCGGGACGCGGGCGCATCCTGTTCCTGAAAATGTAGCCGGCCATGTTGGCCGTCATCGAAAAGGGAAATCTCATAAGCGGTTGGCTCCGGTCTGCGGCGCGCCGTGCTTCACGAATTCCGATAGCGCGAGGATCGGGAAATACAAGCGGTAGTAGTGATAATTCAAATAGAACACGCGTGGAAAACCGGTGCCGGTGGCGAGTTCCTCGTCCCAGCTCCCGTCGGGCCGCTGCGTCTCGAGCAGGTATTCGACGCCGTGCTGCACGCTCAGGCTGTTGGTATCGCCGCCCGCGATCAGGCCCATCAACGCCCACGCGGTTTGCGAAGGTGTACTTTCGGCGGGCACGAAGCAACCCTGATCGTAGCTGGCGCAGCTCTCGCCCCAGCCGCCATCGGCGTTCTGAATGGCGCGCAGCCATTCCCCCGCGCGCAAGACGGCGGCCTCGCGGTTGTCGTAGCCCGAGGCCCGCAGTCCGCGCAGCGCCAGGCACGTGCCGTAAATGTAAGCGACTCCCCAACGGCCGTACCAGCTTCCCTCCGGCTGCTGGTTGCGCACCAGAAAATCGACGCCGCGCTTCACTGCCGGATGCGTGCTGCCCAATTCATGCGCGCCGAGCGCTTCGAGCACGCGTCCCGTGATATCGGGGCACGTCGGATCGAGCATGGCGTTGTGATCGGCGAACGGGACGTGATTCAGAAATTCCCAATTATTGTCCACGTCGAACGCCGCCCAGCCGCCGTCGCCGCCCTGCATGTCCAGAATCCAGTTGAGGGCGCGGCGATGGCAGTCTTTCTGCGCCGACGGGTCCGAAGCCTGCGCACGGCTGAGCGCCAGCAGGATCATGGCCGTGTCGTCGATGTCGGGGTAATGGTCGTTGCGGAAAAAGAATCCCCAGCCGGAAGGTTCGGTCTTCGGACGCTTCACCGACCAATCGCCTTTGACGCGCACTTCCTTCGACAGAATCCAATCCGCCGCGTGCCGTAGGGCCGGCGCGGCGAAAGCATCGTGATCCACCGACTGCGCCTCGCCGACCGCGAACCCGGCGATGGCGGTGTCCCAGATCGGCGAGAAACACGGCTGGAACAGGAAACGTTTCCCGTCGTCGATCATGAGCCGGTCAAACTGGTAGCGCGCTTCCTGGCTCGCGGGATGTTCCGGCGGGTACCCCAATACGTCCAGCGCCATGATGGCGTACATCATCGGCGGATAGATGGCGCCCAGGCCGTCGGAGTTCTCGCAGCGCGCCAGCACCCATTTCTCAGCGGCGGCCAGCGCCTTGCGCCGCAGCGCGCGGAAGCCGTGTTTCTCCCAGAATTTCAGGAACCGGTCCGCGGTCAGGAAAAAATTACGCCACGAGAAGAAGCTCTCAGCGGGGCGGAACGCGGGACTGACTCCCGGCTTGTAAAGCTCATCGAGATTGAACCCCGCGGGCACCGGACGTCGTGGATTGCTCGAATGCACAATCGCCAGCGAGACCACGATGGCGCGGGTCCAAGCTGACATCTGGTAAAGAAAGTTGCCCGGCAGAAACATCACCTCCGGCGGTATGGAGGGACAGTGTTCGCGCGGGTACATGTCGAACAGGCTGAGATTGATTTTGACGTAGCTGTTGGCGGACTGGATGCCGCCGAGCGCCAGGATCCGCTCGCGCGCCCGCGTGAGGCGCGGATCGTCCATCGGCACGCCCGCCGCCTTGAGCGAGAAATAAGCCTTGACCGTAGCGCTGATCTCCGACGGCCCCTTGACATAGATGTTGAAACCGCCGTCGGGGAGCTGCCGTTCCAAAATCGAGCGCACGGCTTTGTCGATGAGCGGACGCGTGGGTGGATTCCACACGCCGCCCTGGGGCGGATACATCCAAAGCTGCAGGAGGATGTAATCGGATTCAAGAGTGGTGTCTGCGGTGAGATCGGCGCACCAATAACCCGCGGAATCCTGCAGCGACAATATGCAATCGGCCGCGCGGCGCAGCGCGTGTGCGGCAGGCGTAGTCAGCGTGTCCAGTAAGTTAGCGATTGATGTGCTCATCGTGCGGAAATCGTCGTTAAACCCGGAGCCGCCCGAGTCAACTCCGGTGGCAGGGAGAAGCGCACGTCTTCGTCGATCAACTCAACTTCTTCCAGCCGGTGAAAGCCTTGGTCGCGCAGGAAGCTGACCAAATCCTCTACCAGGTTCTCCGGCGCGGAGGCTCCCGCGGTGACCGCCACGTTTCGAACGCCTTCCAGCCAGGCGATATCGACCTCACCGTGGTCATTCACCAGGTAAGCGCGCACGCCCGCATTGGCGCTCACTTCCACCAGGCGCTTGGAGTTCGAGCTGTTCTGGGAGCCTACCACCAGCAACAGATCGCAGAATTCGGCCATGGCTTTGACGGCCATCTGGCGATTCTCGGTGGCGTAACAAATGTCTTGGGCCGGCGGCCCCTGAATCAGCGGAAACCGCTCCTTCAACCGGATGATGATATCCCGCGTTTCATCCAGGCTGAGGGTGGTTTGGGTCAGGTAGCGCACGCGGCTTGAATCAGGCAAATCCAGCCGGTCCACATCCTCGACGGTTTCGACCAGGTGGCTGAAATCCGGCGCTTCGCCCAGCGTGCCGATCACTTCGTCGTGATGGCTGTGCCCGATCAACACGATGCTGTAACCGTCGCGCGCGAAGCGCACCGCCTCCAGATGAACCTTCGTCACCAGCGGACAGGTGGCGTCGATCACTTCCAAACGCCGCCCGGCCGCCTCGCGGCGGACCTCGGGCGCCACGCCGTGTGCGCTGAAAATCGCGCGCGCGCCCACTGGGATTTCAGAGACTTCTTCCACGAAAATCGCGCCCGCACCGCGCAATTCATCCACCACATGTTTGTTATGGACGATTTCTTTCCGCACGTAAACCGGCGGGCCATAGAGATCCAGCGCGATCTTGACCACATCGATCGCCCGCACAACTCCCGCACAGAAACCGCGCGGCTTCAGCAGATACACTTTCTTTTCCGGGCCGCAATTCGCGGCGATGGGCTTTAACGGCATGATCGATTAAGCGGTCCGAATGAAATCAATTATATCAGGAGAGGCCAAACGCAAGCGGACCGCCACACATTACACTAGATGCATGTTCGAGTGGCGCCGGTTCCTGGTTGCGGATCAATTTACCCTGGGTGCGGTTGCTTCGGATGCCGGCATCCGGGCCATCGAATTGCATGGGGACGCTGAATTGCCGGGATGCGAGTCGGAATCGAATCCGCTGCTGCGGCAGGCCGTGGCTGAGTTGCAGGCCTATTTTGCCGGGGAGTTGCGTGACTTCAACCTGACGCTCGATCTGGAAGGTACCGAGTTTCAGAAGCGTGTCTGGCTGAAGTTGTGCACGATTCCTTACGGCGAGACGCGTAGCTACGGCTACCTGGCGGCTGCTTTGGGAGCACCCAAGGCCGTGCGGGCGGTCGGCGCGGCCAACGGCCGCAACCCTATCCCGATCGTCATCCCCTGCCATCGAGTGATCGGGGCCAGCGGATCACTCGTCGGCTATGGGGGCGGTCTGCCGCTGAAGCGATTCCTGCTCGATCTCGAAGCCCGCCACTCGCACCTGTTTCAAAGCGCCTGACGCGCGCGGCGGCTAGTCCACGCGCACCGAGCCCGAGCCCGTGCGGACGTCCACCAGCGGTCCGCCGCCCTTCACCTTGCCCTGGATCTCGTGCCCGCCCATGCTGCCCTGCACCGTGATTGGGCGATTGACGTATACCCGTCCCGACCCCGTGTGCGCATACAGGTCGAAGGCCGCGTCCACCGGTAGCCGGACATCCACGCCGCCCGATCCGGTGTGTGCTTCAAGCGGCCCAGCCGAGGTCTGCTCCAGCCGCACGCTGCCACTGCCCGTGTGTGCGCTGATGGGCCCGGCGATGCCCGTTCCCTCGATCGAGCCGCTGCCCGTTTGTGCGTCCACTTTCCCCTTCAGCGAGTCCAACTCAATGCGGCCAGAACCCGTATGGATGCGCACCTCATGGTCAATCCGCGCCACCGTGACCGACCCGGAGCCAGTCTCCAACTCCACCGGGCCGTGGATGCCTTCCACGCGCTCGCTGCCCGAACCGGTGCGGGCCCGTAGTTGGGTCTGCGGCGGCACTTCCAGCTCGTAGCTGATCGAGATATGCCGGCGCAGCCATTCGTCTTTGGGCGCACTGATGCGGATCGTGTTTCCCGTTTGCTCAATAGGCGGGTTGCTCTCGAGCTCTTGGATACGCCTTTCGTCGCTGTGGAAGAAATCCTCATGCTCGCGGATCTCGCCGTGAATGCGGACGCTGGAGCCGCTGCCGGGCCGCACCGCGATACGGCCGGAACCGGTATCTACGTGCAAGTCAACGGCGCCGTTCACTGTCAGGGTCCGGTCAAACGAGCCTTCCCGCTCGGCGGCGGTGGATTGAAGGGCCAGCCCGGCGATAGCCAGAGCGGCCAGCGCAAGCGTGTGGGTGAGTCGCATTCGGCCTCCTGTGAGATAGATGTAGACGCTCTGCCGTGCGGAAGGTTAGTTTTGAATAGAATGCCTCCCATGTCCGGGTTACTGCCCGCGAATGCGGCTCTGCTGATCGTCGACCTGCAGAAGGCCATCGATCATCCAAGCTGGGGCCTGCGAAACAATCCAGACGCGGAGAAGAATGTCGCGAAGCTGTTAGACGGCTGGCGTACAAGCGAAAGACCGATCTACCATGTGCGCCACGATTCCGTGGAGCCTGGCTCGCCCTACCGGCCGGGACAGCCGGGTCACGAGTTCAAACCGGAGGCACAGCCGGCTGATGGCGAAGCAGTCATTGCCAAGCAAACCAACAGCGCCTTCATTGGGACTCACCTCGAGGCTAGTCTGCGGACGGCCGGCCAGCGCGTCCTGGTCGTGTGTGGTGTGATCACAAATAACTCTGTGGAAGCTACTGTCAGGATGGCCGGGAATCTCGGATTTGAGACTTACCTCGTGGAAGATGCTACTTTCACCTTCGGGCGCCTCGACTGGCACGGAGTCTGGCGTTCTGCGGACGAGGTGCACGCCATGAGCCTGGCAAACCTAAATGGCGAGTACTGCTCTATCGTGCGAACCGGTGACGTTCTGCGCAGACTCTGACCGCTATAAGCGGAAGATCTTGACTCCCGTGTTGCCGCACTTCCGGCAGCCGTAAAACGCAAACAGCGGCGGGAGCGACGGAAGGTCCCGGGCCTTGGTCAGTGCCGCGGACCTGCATTGTGGACACCGGATTCCGACGAACCGCCTGGCCAGCCACCATAACAGACCAATCGCCAGGATAGGCAGCAAGCATGCCGCAATCGAAATGAGTAACTCGTCTCCTTGTATCTGCATCTAAGTCGGCGTCAACGGGGCGCCCGCGCTCCACGGTTGCAGGTCGTTGTCCATCCTGCCTTATTCAAATAACTTTGTCTGCCGGTCGTCAATATCTTGACGAACTGATTAAATCGTCAAAGTCGCGATACTGGCGCCCACATTACAAACACTCGATAATAACTCTTTCTTCGATGGAATCCTACGTGCTCCGCCCGGCAATGTGAGCGTTTCCGACTGCTCTCTTCCTCCCGGATTCCTGCCCGCAATTCGGAGTTGTCAGCCTCCGGATTCCACAGACCGGCCTGCCATCAGCCTCGATGGCAGCCACAGGCAGTCTCTGACCGGCGATCTGCAGGCATTCTGGCGTTTCGTGGAAGCCGCCACACCCGTCGCCGCGGCGGTTCTCACGCTGGAAGTCGCGAATCTGGCCGGCATGGATCTGCCGGCCCCAGGGGCGTTCCTGGTGGCGGCCATCGTCTACACGACTCTCTCCGCGGGAAAGCGCGCCGGACTCTTCGCCACGATGCCGGCGGTCATCTACGAATCACTGGCTCTCTCGGCCGCGCATCCCGGTTACGTTACATGGCAGCAGGGCGTACAGTTGGTCCTGCTCACGGCCACGGCGATTCTCTCCGTGATGGTCGCCGGCATGCTCAAACACAGGGCGGAATCGGCCGGCTACTCGCTGGCGCGGCGATGGGCCGAGGAGTCACTCCAGGCGGAGCGGTCGCAGGCGCAGCGCATCCTGCATCAGTTGCCGCTGGGCGTGCTGGTGTGCGACCTCGCTTCGGGTGACATCGTTTTTGCGAATGAGAAGGCCATCGCAATCCTCGGGCCGGACGTGAACCGGATTCGTTCCGTCGGCTACCCCTGTCTCTTTCATCTCGCCGGCGGCGGGTCCTACAGCCCCCACGAGTGGCCCTGGAACCGCTGCGCCCAATTGCGCGTGGCGATCGACGAAGAGTTCCTCTACTCCCGTGCTGACGGCCGGCTGGCGATCGTGCGCGCGCGCGTTTGCCCGGTGGCTGGCAGGGACGGACATCCGGTTGCGGCGGTCATGTCGTTTAGCGATATGACCGGCACGCCCGGCGCCTGTTGATGTTTTTGTTTGCAGTATAAAGTACAATAAACCGCAGTGTACCGATGACTGCATTCGACCTGTTGTTTATCCTGGCGGTTCTCGCCTCCGCCGCGATATGGATTCTGACGGCCGCGGCCGCCCTGCGACGCTCGCGTGCGCGCGCATGGCGCATCCTGCGCATCTGGGTCGTCTGCGCGCTTCTCTATCTGGCTGCGGTAGCGGCGGACGGACTGGCATCACCGCGGCGAGTTCTCAAACCTGGCGATCCCTGGTGCTTCGACGACTGGTGTCTCATCGTCGAGCGGGTCACGCACACCCCGGAGCCGCCGCAGGCCGCCTATACCGTTTCCTTGCGCATCTTCAGCCGGGCGCGCCGCGTCTCCCAGCGGGCCAAGGGCGCCTGGATCTACGTGATCGACCGCGCAGGCCGGCGCTACGCACCAGAGCCGGACAACGCCGCGTTGCCACTCGATGTGCTGCTCCAGCCCGGGGAATCCGTCTCTACCAGCCGTACCTTCAAGGTGCCGCCGGACGCCACCGGCTTGGCCCTCATCACCGGCCACGGTTTCCCTTATTGGTGCCGTTTACCCATCATCGGCGACGACTCTGCCCTCTGGCACCAGCGCACCGTTGTCCGGCTGCAGTAGATCTCGTCTAACACAGATCCGCAATCACGGCGATGGCATCTTCTGGATGTACCGGGCCAGGCTGCAAGACCCGCGCGTAGAATCCGCTCATGCCCCAGCACGGCGATTTTGGGTCACCGGCTTTCACCTGCGCATCGTAAATCTCTTGCTTGATGGCCGGCCCGTACACGTCAAGCGTGGTGCAGGGAACGCGCACTTTGGTGATCTCAAGCAGCGCGCCGCCCGCGCGAAGTTGCTGCCCGGTGCGCAGGTCGCGCCGCTCCAGGCCGCGCGTGGTGAGGTTCTCGCCCAGCGCGCCGTAGAAGACCGGGTAGCCGCGGGCCCGCAATTCGTCAATCGTCTCCGCGGTGACGATCAGCACGGCCTGGTTGGGCCCGCCGTGGCTCTGAGGACGCGCGCAAGCATCGCCGGCCAGTCCCGACGGAGTGATCACACCGGCCAGAATCGGGCGTTTCGGCACGCCTCCGAGTGAGACGTTGATCTGAATGATAATGCCTTCGGCGGTGGGTCGGCCACTCATTGCTGGGTGAACTCTTCGGTGTGCGTGACAAACTCCGGATAGGCTCCGGCGCCCAATTCATACAGATCCATGCCTTGCCGTTCGCCTTCCGGAGCCACACGCTGCGCATAGAACCGGTCAAGCAGCCAGTTGAGCGCGTAAGTGAGCGGCAGCACGAAACCCAGCAGGGTAGCGATGCCCATCAGTTGCGCCAGCCACTGGCCTTCCACATGGTCCTGAAAGCTCCCGAAAATCCCCAATGCCAGCACGCCCCATAAACCGCCCACGCCGTGCACCGAAATAGCGCCGCCCGGATCGTCGATAGAGAGAGGCCATTCGATGTAGGCCACCGAGAGTGTCACCAACAAGCCGGCAACGAAACCGGCGACGATCGCGGCTGCGGGTGCGACTGCGGCGCACGCAGCACTGCTGGCCACCAGTCCGCCCACCCAGCCGTTGGCGCACAAAGACGCATCCGGCTTGCCGAAGCGCGTGCCGGTGATCACGACGGCCGCCAGTAATCCGGCCGCGGCCGATAGCGTGGTGTTCACCGCGACGAGCACCGTGCGTCCCGGCTCCGCGCCGGTAAAGATGATGGCGCCCGCGGAATTCAGTCCGAGCCATCCCGCCCACACCAGAAAACAGGCAAACAGTACCAGCACCGCATCGTGGCCCGGGATCGCCGAAGGCGTGCCTTCGGCGGCGTACTTGGCACGCCGCGGACCGATGATCCAGGCGATCGAAAGCGCGGTCAGCCCGCCAACCGCGTGAATCGAGCTCGCGCCGCCCGCATCCAGGAATCCGCGCCCCAGTCCGTAAGTGCTGCCCAATTGGGATAGCCATCCGCCGCCCCACACCCAATGCGCGAATAGCGGATACGTGACTCCCGCCAGCAGGGCAGTAGATGCGCAACTCGCGCCCAAGCGCCAGCGGTCGGCGCCGCTACCCAGCGGGATCATCGCGGCCAAACCCACGCTGATGATTTGCAGTAAGACTGCCACAGACGGCAGAGATCCGTCGAGCGGCCTCCCGCGCAGGAGCGGCGGCTCGGCTGCGATCCAGTCCCACGGCTTACCGGCCACGTTTACGATGTGCGCCGGGCCGCCTGCAAAGCCCTGCCAGGCAAATCCGCAGACGGCGTAAGTGACTGCCGCCACGGCCATCACGCAGAGTGACGCCAGTAGAATGTGTGCCGCGCTGCGCGAGCGTCCCAAGCCGGTATTCAGCAAGGCAAGCCCGGCAGGGGCGAGCGGAGCGAGGAAGACGAAAAACAGACAGGCCGCGGCAGGAGTCACTGGCCCGCTCCGCCGGGAAGACGATGCGCGCGCAGCACCAGGATCACTCCCAGAATTTCGACTCCTGTTCCCGCCATTACGAACGCACCTCGTTGCGGCATGGTCCGCAGGAGCGCGACGGCCGCCAGCGTGATGATCCATCCGGCCAGCAGCAGCAGGAAGCCTAAAAGCTTCATTTATGTCCCGCCGCTGAACGTCGATGGCAATTGAAATTCCTTATTCGTACAATAGAAAGATTCTGCTTCGCCACGGGCTGGGTTCCGACTATGATACCAGCATCGGAATCGCTTCCGCAAAAGGGGAGAGGCCTGTATGGACGGCAATTCGCCAGTTAAGATGAAGTCCACCCTGGGCTTAACCGGCTTAACCATGAACGCGATGGCGCTGATTGCCCCCGGCGCCTTTCTGTGGCTGACGTTTCAGATTCAGGCCACTACGGGCGTCACAGCGCCTGCTATGTGGGTTGGCATCGTCGTTGCATTATTATTATGTCTGGCCACCGCGGTCTGTTACTCGGAGATGAGTAAGTTGTATCCCGGCACGGGAAGCTCTTATTACTTTGCCGAACAAGCTTTCTTGAATCATGAAAGGGTCTGGCGATACGCGCGTCTCGTGAAATTCATCGTTGGTTGGGGTTCGCATCTTTACTACTGGATCTACCCGGGAGTGATGGTCGGCACCATGGGGATACTATGTGGCTACCTGGTAGGCACGATATGGCCGAACTTCATGAGTGCTTCGAATCCAGGTCCGGCGTTCATGATGCTGATAGCCGCGGTGTTCGCATTTGTGGTTGGATATATCGCCCATCGCGGCATCAACGGTTCGACGGCCGTGAGCATCGCAATCAACGTGATCCAGATCAGCGCGTTGGTATTGTTCTCGGTGGTGGCGTTGAGTTATCGCATCAACCATGCGCCGGGCAGTATTGCTTACCAGTTCGATTCCGTTTCGGGCGAAGCTTACAGTTATGAGTTCGCCACCCGGAAGACGGCCGTAAATGGACAGGTGACCGACGCGGTTGTGCGCGATGGGAGCGGCGCTCCGAAGCCGCAGCTCGACGCTGCGGGGAAGCCTGTGCCTTATCATGTCACTTATCCGGCGCAGGACGACAAAGGCAACTTCTTGACGCACGCCAAGGCCTCCTCGGTTGTCGGACTGCATAATACCGGGTGGGCGTTTATTCAAGCCACGGTGGCCATCCTGATTCTCGTTGGATTCGAATCGGTGACCGCGATGGGAGGTGAGGCGCGCAACGCCCGCCGCGACATTCCGATCGCGGTGATTGTCTCTTTGCTTGTGCAAGGTATGTTCTGTTACCTGTTCGAGTACTTTGCCGCTAACTACTTCCTCAATAGCGGTTACACGATGCAGAACGCGGCGGCCTCGGCGGCGCCCATCGGGGACATGATGATCGTGGTAGGTACCGCCCTGTTCGGCCCCGGCGGTGGCCGCATCTTCATGTTGTGTGAGGCGTTCACCGTGTTCCTGGCGTTGATCGGCACCACCCTGTCTTGCATGAACACCGGCGCGCGTGTCACTTACGCCATGGGCAAGGACCGGGAACTGCATGGATACTTTGGCGAGTTACACGCGAAGAACCTCAGCCCGCATCGCGCCATCTGGGTCCTGGCGGCGATCTCGGCAGTGATCGGCTGCATCGCGGTGAGCATGCCTTTCGGCGATGCCGCCGCGCCGGCGGATGCGGTGATCAAAGCTTTGCCGCAAGGCTTCTGGTCGAGCTTCGGATACACCACGCATGACATCATGGCGGCCCTTCCGCACTCATTGCTGACCATGACCCTGGCGTCCAACTTCGGCACCTTCCTTCTCTACGGCCTCAGTTGTATCATTTGCCTGGTGGCCTATCACAAACATCCGAAGTTCAGCCCGGTACGGCATTTTCTGATTCCGGTCTTCGGCCTCGCGGCGAACATCGCCTGTATGCTGTTCTATCTGATCGGCCCCTTCCTGGGATACGGCACCAAGATGGAGCCGTTGCTGGCTTTGGGCATCGCTCTCGTGTGGGCCATCTACGGCGGCATCTACTTCATCCGCGCCAGCAAGGGATCCGGGCGGACCACCTTGATCACTGGACGCCCCGAGGCCGTATGATCCCACGGGTGGTTTGAGCGGGCCATGCTGGAGGTGGAGTTCGCTCAGCTATCCGACGCCGGCCGGGTGCGGAGTCACAACGAAGATTACCTCGGTTTCGTTAGGCCCAGTAGCGCGGCGGAGGCTCGCACGCACGGGTGGCTGTTCGTCCTGGCCGATGGAGTCGGTGGGCAGGACAGTGGCGAAGTCGCATCCCGTGTCGCAGTCGAAACCGTGCTCGCGGGCTTTCGCGCCGCGCCCGCCGGCGAGCTGCTGCCGGGCTTGCTCACGCGCCTGGTACAAGCCGCCAACGCGCGCGTCCTGGATGCGGGACTGGCCGCCGCTCCAGGCGGCGTCAACATGGCGACCACCATCGTGGCCTGCGCGCTGCGCTTCGACCGCGCCGCGGTGGCGCATGCCGGCGATTCGCGCTGCTATCTCATCCGGCGCGGCAACGTCACCATTCTCACCCGCGATCACACCGTGGCCAACGAGCAAGCGCGGATGGGAGTGCTGAGCGCGCGCGAAGCGGCCTCGGTGGATACCAGGCACCTGCTGACGCGCTCTCTCGGAAGCGGTATCGCGGTGAATGTGGACGTATCCGAACACCCGGTGACGCCCGCGGATCTACTGGTGTTGTGTTCCGATGGTTTGCACGGCGCGGTTGAAACGGCCGATTTCGGGCTCATGCTAACCCCTGGGCGGGACCTTGAGCGGGCTGTCCGGGATCTCGTTCATCTGGCAAACCAGAAGGACGGCGGCGACAATATCAGTGTTCAAGCGATTCGCGTCCGTAGCGTGGAACGTATTGGAATGTACCGCGGGCGGCCCTATAAGTTGCGATAGGGAGGCTTACGGGCGCTGCCGGCGCCGCATCACCAGTCCCAAGCCAGCCAGCCCCAAGCCCATTAGCATGTAGGTGGCGGGTTCCGGAACAGCGGGTGTGCTGCCTTCGGTCAGCGTTCCGGCGTACATGACGCCGAACGGACTGCCGCTGAAGAGCTGGTAGGTATCCAGCACCAGGGTGTAGGTGCCCGGAGCGAGGTCCAGGAAGAGCGAGGCGTTGTCGCCCGGCAGGCAACCCGGACCGGGTGCGCCCGCGCAGTTTGAAGCCGGAGTCGTGCTTGCCTCCGTCAACATCACCGCGCCTTCCGCTGTGCTTCCATCGCCGCTGGTTACCGTTCCAGGATCCAGCCAAACGGCCGCCGTATCGTCAGCCCAGATGTCCAGCGTGCCCGTGTAATCGAACGATCCGGAAAGCGTGAAGGTTTGGTAGAAGATGGCCGTGGGAGCTACCGCGTCCGGACCGGTAATCGGTCCAGTCACGCCGGTCGGGTTGTCCGGTCCGGGTGTGCACATGCCAGTCGCGGGGACGTAGGTGTTGCAGCCTGTAAGGCCGTAGGAAATCCACTCGTAGCCGGGTCCCGCCAACGCCCACGCCGGCGACACCGTATCCGCCAGCGAAACGTTTGTCCCGGTAATGTTGTTGCTTCCGCTGCCTCCGTTGCTATAGATGTCCACGGTCCCGGCGAGCATAACTCCATTAAATTGCTGAGGCAGGAATAGAAGGGCAGCTAGAGACAAGAGACACAAAACCTTACAACGCGACCCGCCGGCCGATGACATGGAACTTCCTCCTCTCAGTAATCTAACCCAGAATGAACTCAGAAGAAAGCACTAAACAAACTTTTTTCCTGTCTTTTGATACTGGTACCTTTTCCGTGCGCCAGCTCGAGATTTCAATCTAACCATTTTGGCTATATCCACGTCGGATATAGCAGCCTATGTTGCATCCCGACCACGCCGCCGCGCTGCTCCCGCTGCCGGCGGCCACCTTTCATATTCTACTGGCGGTGGCTGCCGGCGACCGCCACGGCTATGCCATCATCCAGGACGTCGCCGCGCACACCAATGGTGATCTAAAGTTAAGTCCTGGAACACTTTACCGATCAATTCAACGGATGCTGGAGCGAGGTCTGATCGCCGAAACCAACGAGCGCCCGGTGCCCGAGTTCGACGACGAACGGCGCCGCTATTACCGCATCACGGCGTTCGGCGCCGAAGTGGCCCGCGCGGAGACCCGCCGCCTCACGCAACTCGTCACCATGGCCCGCGACCGTGGATTCGCGGCGGGGAGGGCCTGATGCGCCTCTACAGTTTCCTCCTTAAGTTATATCCGGCGTCATTTCGCGTGGAATACGGCGACGAGATGCGTGCCGTCTGGGCCCGCCGCCGGCGCGACGCCTCCGGCCCGCACTCGGTCGCTTTACTTTGGATAGCCACCTTATTTGAAGTCGTGTCGAATGCCGCGGCGGTGCACTGGGAGATCCTTCGCCAGGACCTTCGTTATACGGTCCGGATCCTGGCGCATTCCCCGGGATTCGCGCTTACGGCAGTGCTGGTGCTGGCGCTGGGCGTGGGCGCCAACACCGCGGCGTTCTCCGTAACGGATTTCGTGCTGATCCGCCCGCTGCCCTTCCGCGACTCGGACCGGCTGGTCGACCTCTGGGAGAAGTTACCCGGCTACGGCACCATGGAACTCTCGCCGCCCAATTATGTCGACTGGCGGCAAATGAGTCACTCCTTTGCTTCCATGGGTGCCTATTGGCATACGGCGGTGAACCTGATCGGAATGGGAGAACCGGAACACCTCCAGGCGTCCAGGGTGACAGCCGGCTTGTTTCCTGTCTTGGGCGTGCAGCCGATGATCGGACATGGATTCACGGCCGCCGAGGACCGCGAAGGCGCGCCCGGCACGCTCCTGTTGAGCTATCCGTTGTGGCAGGGCCTGTTCGCCGGCGACCCGGAAATCGCCGGCAAGCGTGTGAAACTCGATGATGAGGCGTTCGAGATCATCGGCGTAATGCCGCGTGACTTTCATTTTCCGAATCGCGGCGCGCAGCTTTGGATCCCCATGCGGTTTCATGAGCACGAGCCGGATTTCCGGGATCGCGCCAACAACTACCTCAATGTGGTCGCGCGACTGAAGCCGGGCGTTTCCGTTGCGCAGGCGCGGGCCGAGATGGTCATGATCGCCGGCCGGCTGGAGAAGCAATATCCGGACGAGAATAGGCAAACTTCCGCCGCGGTCATCCCACTCCGCGATGAGTTATCGCAACAGTCGCGCCTGCTGCTGCTGGCCTTGAGCGGCGCGGCGTTGTGCGTGCTGCTGATCTCCTGCGCCAACCTGGCGAATCTGCTGATGGCACGCGGTCTGGCGCGCCAGAAGGAACTGGCGGTGCGCGCCGCGATCGGCGCCGGACGCGAGCGCCTGGTCCGCCAGTTGATCACCGAGAGCCTGGTCCTGGCGCTTTTGGGAGGCGCGATCGGCCTGCTCGTGGCAGCCGCTGCGGTGCCGCTGCTCGCCCGCCTGGTTCCCGCGTCGCTCCCCATCGCGCAGAATCCTACGATCGATCTGCGCGTGCTGTTTTTTGCCGGGGCCGTATCCATCCTGACCGGCCTTGGTTTCGGCGTTTTCCCGGCAATACGCGCCTGCCGCAGGTCGGATTTCAGCGCGCTGCGCGAAGGGGCGCGCGCGGGTGGCGGGCGCAAGGAACGGCTGCGCTCCGCGCTGGTCGTGGCGGAAGTCATGGCCTCGGTGGTGTTGCTGGTCTCGGCCGGCCTGCTCATCAAAGCGCTGTTGCGCATTCAAGGCATCGATCCCGGTTTTCGCTCGCGCGGCGTGCTGACGCTCGAGACCGCGCTGCCCATGCCGAAGTATGAAAAGACGGCGTCCCGAGCGGAGTTCTATGGGCGCGTCCTCTCGGCCGTGCAGGCGCTGCCGGGAGTCTCCGGCGCGTCGTATATCAGCTTCCTGCCGATGGTCATGACCGGCGGTATCTGGCCGATCACCGTGGCCAACGGGGACGAGGAAACGCGAAACAGCGCGCACACTGCGAGCCTGCGCTTCGTCACGCCGGGCTTCTTCGCCACCATGGGAATCCCGCTCGATCGCGGGCGCGACGTCAGCGAATCCGACTCGATCGACGCACCCTCGGTGGCTGTCGTCAGCGAGTCGTTTGCCCGCCGCTACTGGCCGGATCAGGATCCGCTGGGCCGGCACTTCAAGATGGCGTTTTCAGATCGGACCGTTGTGGGCGTGGTGGGCAATATTCACGTGCGCGGGCTGGATCGCGTGAGCGAGCCTCAGGTCTACCTTCCCTACCGGCAGGTGAAGGATGGTTGGCTGATCGGATACGGGCCCAAGGATCTGGTGATCCATTCGAACATGTCGCCCTCCGCGCTGCTCCCGGCGGTTCGCCAGATCGTCCACGCGGCCGATCCCGAGCAGCCAATCTCGAACGTGCGCACTATGGCGGATATCGTCGATGACCAGACTGCTTCGCGCGCCGCGCAGATTCGCGTGCTGGGAGCCTTCGCCGTGATCGCGTTCCTGCTGGCCGGCATCGGCATCCACGGCTTGCTTTCGTTCGCCGTGTCGCGGCGCACGCAGGAGATCGGCGTGCGCATCGCGCTCGGCGCGCGGCCGGGAGGCATCGTCGGCATGATCGTACGCCAAGGCGCCTGGCTGGCAATCGCTGGAGCCGTACCCGGCATGGTGCTGGCCTACGCTGCGGCGCGCGCCATGCAAGGGCTCCTGGCCGGCATCGAACCGGGCGACGCGATCACCTTCGCGTGCGCGAGCGGTCTCTGCGTGGTAATGACCATCCTCGGCAGCCTGCTGCCGGCCCTGCGCGCCGTACGGATCGACCCGATTCAGGCGATCCGTACGGAATAAGGTGGGTAGGCCCATTGGCCCGAGGCGGCCTCGCAGGCCGCCTTCCGGCAGGCTGCGAGCCTGGCTGAGAGCCCACCCCACCCTAGAACGAGAATCGCGCCGCCACCTGGAACGCGCGCGGTCCGCCCGACCCGAAGACATTCGACTCGCGGCTGGTCGCCACCCCGAAACCCGCGCCGCTCGATGTCAGATTGTAGCTGTAGCCTCCCAAGTTCGCGATATTGAACACGTTGAAGCACTCGCCCAGAATCGTGAGCTTGGCGCGCTCGGTGCCCAGATTGAAAACCTTCGATAAGCGAATATCCTGCGAGTTGAAGTTGGGCGGCAGCGACCAGTTCGCCGGTAGCGCGATGGTCGGAATCACGCCGGTGGTGGTGGTCTTGCCCGCGTACGTCTGGTTGAATTGATTCACTAACTGGATCAACTCGGCCTTGCCGGCGCCCTGACCGAATTGGTTGTAGCCGATGCCTGGCAGGGGTGATCCGCCGGTCTCGCCGGCCGCCACCGCGCCATTGCCGTTCAAGTCCACGCCCGAGATAAACGGCTCGATCGGTCCGGCGGTGGCGAACGAGGTGATGCCGGAGAACGTGAATCCCCACGGCAGTTGCACCACCAGCGAACCGGTCAAGGTCTGATGGCCCGCCTGCGGTCCCCAGGATGCGAACCAGTTGCTGTCGTCCACCAGGCCGTTGTATCCCACCTGACTGGCGTAGGCGTACGAGAGCTGCCCGCTGGTGCGCTGGGAGAAGCGCTTATTGGCCTTCAGCAGCAGCCCTTTGTAATGCGACCGGGCTCCGCTGATGATTCCCTGAATGACGCCCGTCGAGCATTCCGCCGTGGGGTCGTACGCCTGCGATCCCGTGCACACCGGAATCACGGGACCC
This sequence comes from Bryobacteraceae bacterium, assembly GCA_035541265.1. Classification (GTDB taxonomy): domain Bacteria; phylum Acidobacteriota; class Terriglobia; order Bryobacterales; family Bryobacteraceae; genus Bog-159. Next base: position 6,348 of record DATKNQ010000084.1, on the reverse strand, counting down.
GCCGCGCTGTAGAAATGATTCAGGTCCGTATCGCGGATCATCTGGTGCATGTATTGCCGGAAAACAAAGTCGGCGCTGACGACGAAGTCGCTGCGCACTTCGCGCTGAATTCCGATGCTGGCATGCTCGGAATAGGGCGGCCGGAAATTATGTGCCAGCAGCTCGGTTCCGGTCTTGAAGACGTTGATATTGCGGATCGTCAGGTCGGTGTTGTTCGCGGGTCCCAACTCGGCTTGCGCGGCGGCGTAAAACTGCGGCACAAGCTGGACCAGTTCTCCCGCCGTGAACGTGGTCGGCTGGCTCGAAAGCGCCGAGGGCTGCAACGGCGGCGGTAGTTGGTCGAAGCCGTTGATCTGTGCGATCGTCGAAAAGAAGACGCTGTCGCCCAGCAGCGTGCGGCCGGTGCCCGCCGGGCCGATCATGCCGCGTTCCTCCAGCCGGACTTCCAGGTTGATGGTGTCGTAGTAGATCGCTGAACCGCCGCGGATCACAGTCTTGTTGTCTTTGGTCACGGTCCACGCGAAACCCAGCATGGGGCTGAAATTGTGCGGCTGGTGCAACTCGTGCCCCAGGTTGCTCTCGCCGAAGACCGGTGCCAGATATTCCGGCTTGGTCAGATCGTAGTTGAGCGCGTCGCTTTCGTAGGTCCAGGCCAGGCCGTAATTCAACGTGAAGCGCGGCTTCACGCGCCAGCTATCCTCCCAGAAGAAGTGGAACGTGTTGTCGTGATCGACCGCGCCCCGGTCGTACAAAGGCGGCTGATTGATATCGCCCACGCCCATCTCGAATCCGGCCACCGGAAGTTGCAGGACGTCGTTAATGGTGTTGAACGACGACGGAATCGAGATCTGGAACGGCGCCGGCACCTGCGAATTGAAGTAGTCCACGATTTCCGGCGAATAGAGCTCAGCGGCCGCGGGCGCCGCGTAGGCGTATGTTCCCGTGCCCTGCTGATGTTCCCAATACGCGCCGAACTTCATGGTGTGCCTGCCCTTGACCTTAGTGATGTTGTCGGCGAAGATGTTCCGCCGCAGCACGCGGCTCTGCGGCGCGTTGGTGGCGTTGCCGATGGTGAAGTTCGACACGCCGTAGACCGACATGTTCGGCATTCCCAGGCCGATGCAGGGCGCCGGGCACTCGGCGGCCGTCGGCGGATTGTTGGTGTTCGACCAGTAGGTGTACGAGTAGCGGAACTCGTTGGTCATCGACGGGGTGATGGTGCTCGTGATTGAGAACACGCCGGAATCCGCCCAGTTGGTGTTGACGTCCCAATCCGACGGCAGATCGCCGCCGCCCGGCGGCGCGTATCCGTTGTTGCCGTCGTGCGAATAGCGCAGCGATGCGGTGTGCTTGGCACTGATCAGCCAGTCCAGGCGCTCGTTGATCTCGTTTTCGTGGAAAGGACTCGAGGCATACGACGCAAACTGCTGGAACAGCGGATCGCTCGGATACTCGCTGAAGACGCCCACCTGGTTGGTATGTTCGAGCGCCGAAAAGAAGAACAGCTTGTCTTTCTTGATCGGCCCGCCGGCTTCAAATCCCGATTGGCGGCGCGCGAAGAATGGGCTGGCCGGTTCGGTGGGCACCCGCTGCAGGTAAGGATACGCCGCCATGTTGTGATCCCGGAAATAAAAGAAGGCGCTGCCATGGAAATCGTTGGTGCCGCCCCGCGTGGCGATGTTGATGGCGCCCCCGGCTCCGATGGCGTTCGAGAGGTCCATGTTGGTGGACGAGAGTTGAAACTCCTGCACCACTTCCTGCGAGAAGTTCTGCTGTGTGCCGCCGGTGACCGAATCCGCGATCGTGGCGCCATCCACCGTGATACGCACCGAGCCGTTGCCGGAATCCGCGCCCAGGATGTTCACATCGAACAGGCGGTTGTATTGGCCGACGTTGTTCGCCGAAACACTGACGCCCGGCTCCAGCATGGCCAGGTTCAGAAAGCTGCGGCCGTTGAGCGGCAGGTTTTCGATCTCCTGGCGGGTGATCACGCCCGCGATGGTGTGGCTGTCATAATCGATCTGCGCCGCCTCGCCCTGTACGCTGACCACTTCGGACGCCGCGCCCACCTGCATCACCAAGTCCACCGTGGTGATCTGGCCCACCTGCACGGTGGCGGTCTGGATCAGCGTGCGGAATCCGGACGCCGCTACCCTCACTTCATACATCCCCGCGGGCAGCTGAGAAACATTGAACGACCCGTCGGTGCCGGTCACCACCTGCCGCTCCAGCCCGGTATCTTTGTTGATTACCGTGACGGCGGACCCCTGCATCACGCCGCCGCTCTGATCATGCACGATTCCGTTTAAGGAACCGACCGGTGTCTGTGCAACACTCTCCACGATTGCCCACACCGCTAGACACCATAGCGACACACTGGGTCGCACCCGATTGAACATATCTCCCCTCCGAATCCTGGCCGCTTGAAAACTAACGCGCGTCGGGTTAGATTAATCACGCTCCGGCGCCGTTGTCAAGGGGGTGGCCATTAGATTATTTTGAGGTCGCAATGTGCGCATTTCGTAGCAAATCCGTGTCGTGGTCACGCGCGCCCGCGCCTGTTATCATGAGCTAGTGACATGGCGTTGATCGCGGTTTCCGGACAGCCGGGTTGCCGCTTCGAAGAAGTGGCGCGCCTCTCCGCGCACCGCCTCGAGTTCGAGCTCGTCAATCAATCCCGGATTCAAGGCCTGATCGCGCGCGAATTCGGCAGCGATGCCCGCGTGCCGGACAAAGCCCGCGCTGACCTGGTCGCCTCCATCCTGGCGCAACTGGCCACCGGACATCACATCGTCTACTGCGCTGCGGGCGCCGAGTCTGTTTCCCGCCAGTTTCCCGGCACGCTGCGTGTGCATGTGATCGCCCCGGATTCGGTGCGCATTGGCAACCTGATGCTCGATCGCCGCCTGGAACGTCCGGCCGCGCGAGACCTGCTCCGCCAGTTGGATACGGACCAGCGCTCGGAATACAAGAAGATCTCGGGACGCGCGGCGGCTGCGCCTTCCTGGTTCGACCTCGTGCTCAACGCCGAATCCATGGATTCCGAGCAGATGGTCGAAATGATTCAAAGCGCCGTCCACGCGCTCGGCCTGAAGGAGCGCGGATTCCTTTCCGCGGCCGCCGAAGCGCAGATCCAGTTTCAGATTCGCTTGCGATTGTCGCGCCACGGCATCGTGCCGCCCGGCGCCGTGCGTCTTCCGGACAAGACTTTTGCGCACCCGAGCGAGCGCGTCTTCGCCAACCTGCTGGACTTTTACCGTATCGCCTGGGAGTACGAGCCACGCAATTTCCCGGTGCAGTGGGATGCGGAGGGGCGCGTCTCGGAATCGTTCACGCCCGATTTCTATCTGCCGGAGTTCGACCTCTACGTGGAACTCACTACCATGAAGCAATCGCTGGTCACGCGCAAGAACCGCAAGATCCGCCTGCTGCGCGAAATCTATCCGCACCTGAACGTGCAAGTCTTCTATCAGAAGGATTTTGAAAACCTGATTTTCAAGTATGGTCTGGCGGAGCGGCCCGCGAAAGTATGAGCCGCGACATGAATAAAGATCCCGGGCCCGCCGTCGAACGTATCCTTTTTACCGAAGAGCAAATCGCTGCGCGCATCGCCGAAGTGGCCGCGCAGATTAACGAGCGGTACCGCGGCAAAACGCTCAAACTGATCGGTGTGCTGAAAGGCTCCGTATTCTTCCTCACAGCGCTGGCGCGCCAGATTCAGATTCCAGTGAAGATCGACTTTCTGGCAATTTCTACTTTTACGAATAAGTCGAGCGCGCCCGGCGTTGTGCGCATCGCCAAGGACTTAGACGATACCATCGAAAACGAAGACGTGCTGCTGGTGGAAGACATCGTGGATACCGGCCTCACGCTGCGCTATCTGCTGCAAACGCTCTCCAGCCGCGGCCCGAACTCACTGGCGGTCTGCACTTTCCTCGATCGCAACTCCCGCCGCCTGGTGCAGCTTCCCGTGGAATTCCGCTGCTTCGAAATCCCCGACCGCTTCGTCATCGGCTTCGGACTCGACCACAATCAGCTCTACCGTAACTTGAGCTACGTGGCCGTGATGAAGCAGGATAAGAACGGCTGAAACGCGGGTTCCGGCGCGCGCGGTTCTATAATGGAATCTCATATCGGAGAAATCATGTCAACCGCTACAGATACGTTTGTGGATCAAAATCGTGATCGTCTTCTTGACGAATTAAAGGACTTTCTGCGCATTCCGAGCATCAGCACTCTGCCCGAACATCGCGGCGATATCGCTCGCGCCGCCGAGTTTGTCGCGGCCAGCCTGCGCAACTGCGGAATGGAGAACGTGGAGATCATTCCCACGGCCGGGCATCCGCTGGTGTACGCCGACTGGATGCATGCGCCCGGCAAGCCCACCGTGCTTTGCTACGGCCATTACGATGTGCAGCCCGCTGATCCGTTGGAGGAATGGAAGAGCCCGCCCTTCGAGCCTTCAGTGCGCGACGGCAACATCTACGGCCGCGGCACGGCCGACGACAAGGGCCAGATGTACATGCACGTGAAAGCCATCGAAGCGCTGCGCGCCGTGAATGGCACGCTGCCCGTGAATGTGAAGTTTCTGGTGGAAGGCGAAGAGGAAGTCGGCGGCGAATCCATCGCTAAGTATGTGGCCGAAAATCCCGAAAAACTGAAGGCCGATGTCGCGCTGGTTTCCGATACCGAGCTTTTCGCCGATGGCATTCCCACGCTGTGCATCGGGCTGCGTGGACTGGTCTACCTGGAAGTCGAATCGACGGGCCCGGCGCGCGACCTGCATTCCGGATTGTACGGCGGCGCCGCGCCGAATCCCATCTTCGGTCTGATCGAGTTGCTTTCGAAGGTGAAGAACGCCAACGGCGTAATCCAGGTGCCCGGCATTTATGACGACGTGCAGCCGCCGGCGCCCGCCGAAAAGAGAAGCTGGAAGCGTCTGCCGTTCAGCGAAGAAGAATTCCGCGTGAAGGAAGTGGGCTCAAGCGAACTGACCGGCGAGCGCAAACCGTCGGTGCTCGAGCGCGTCTGGGCCCGCCCGACCTTCGAAGTCCACGGCATCGCCGGCGGATTCACCGGCGCGGGCGCGAAGACCGTCATCCCCGCGAAGGCGACCGCCAAGGTGAGTTTCCGCCTGGTGCCGAATCAGGATCCCGATAAGGTGCTTGCGTCGTTTAAAGAGTTCGTTGAGAAGCACACGCCCAAGGGCATCAAGTTCGAAGTGCGGGTGCTGAGCTCCGGTCCAGGATTGATGGTGAAGCCGGACCATCCCGCAATTCAGGTGGCGGCAAAAGCCTTCAGCGACATCCTCGGCAAGCCGACCGTGTTCATCCGTTCCGGCGGATCGATTCCCATCGTGGGCGACTTCGCCACGCACCTGGGAATTCCGACCGTGCTGATGGGCTTCGGCCTTCCCGATGACGGACTGCACTCGCCGAACGAGAAGTATCAGCTCGAGAATTACTACAAGGGCATCATGACGATCGCCCATTTCTTCGAACAGTACGGAGCTTCAGCCTCCGTTGACCAGCCGGCAGAAGCGTCGTCCGAGCAGGCCTAAACAAACATGGCGGGCTGGGCGGCACTCTCGTTCGTGGCCTTTGCAGCCAGCGGACTGTCCCAGCCCGCGTCTTGCAGCAATCTCGCTTTGAAGCGCGTAGTCTCTCTGGAGTATCCGTGGTTGGCCCGCGTAACGAGGCTTGGTGGCAAGGTCGAACTTGCGGCCACGATTTCGTCCGATGGCAGCGTGGAACGGATCCGCACCGTATCCGGAGCACCTCTGCTCGCGCTCCCCGCCCGCGAGGCACTCGCGAAGTGGAGATTCGCCGGTTTTCACGGATCGAGCGGCTGCGAAGCAAGAATTGTATTCGTATTTGAACTCACCGGATCGTGTGACGCCGGGACGCATTGCCCGAGTGATTTTGAAGCCGATCTGGCGGCGGGCAAGGTCACCATCCGGGCGAAAGCGATCAACGCTATGGTGGACTAACGGACCGCTGCGTCGTAGGCGGCTTTCGAAATGCTGGCGATGACGGCATCCCGCCCCGCGTCGTCCGCTTTTGAATCCGTGATGAAGACAGCGATGGCGAGGCGCCTCCCGTCCGGCAGTGTGATCAGGCCAATATCATTGGTCGCGGCGGTGATGCCGTGTTCCGTATCCGACGTGCCCGTCTTATGCATTACGATCGTGCCCGCTGGGAGCTTGCCTGGGATGCGTACGTTCATGCGGGGCGTGCCGCGCATCCAGCCGAGCAGCAGCGCGGCGTGTTCGGCATTGATCGGCGGATGGTCGCTCAGTACCCGCAAAAACTCGACCGCGCCCGCCGGCTCAAACCAATTCCGGTATTG
>DATKNQ010000083.1:0-44135 GCA_035541265.1 Bryobacteraceae bacterium | reverse complement strand
ATCACGCCGCCTAAATCGCGGTGGCGATGGACCCAGCCCATCAACAGGGCGCGCTGGCCGGCATCCCCTGCGCGCAACTGCCCGCAGGTGTGAGTACGCCGCAAGCCGCCGAGAAAATCGAGCTCTGTTTCCATATTGAATACCTGCACGCGAGACGCGCGCGAATCCGGTGGGTTGAAACCCATGCTAACATGCGGCGCTACAATTCGGTTATGCATCGAGCCCTTCTCGCGCTCCTCGCCGCCACTGTTTTGTACGCGCAAAAGCTGCCTTTCGACGCACACACGATGCTGGAACTCCAGCGCATCGGCGATCCACAGATCTCGCCGGATGGCCGCATGGTGGCCTTCACCGCAACCACCGTCGATGTGCCCGGCAACAAGAAGGTCACCGAGATCTGGCTGGTCCTGGTGGCGGGCGGTGCGGCGCGACAGATCACGCAGGGCCCAGACGACAACGACCGGCCGCGATGGTCGCCGGACTCGAAACATATCGCCTTCATCTCCAGCCGCAGCGGCTCCTCGCAAATCTGGATGATGGATGCGGACGGCTCGAACCCGAAGCAGATCACGAATCTCGCGACCGAGGCCGGCGGCATACTGTTTGCGCCGGATGGCAAGCACCTGGTCTTCACCAGCGACGTGTATCCGCAGTGCGGCGCCGGCGATGCCTGTAACCAGCAGGCGCTCGAAGCGGAGAAGAACAGCAAAGTCAAGGCGCGCATCTACACCGCCCTGCTCTACCGGCATTGGAACCACTGGGAGGGCGCGCGTCGCAGCCACCTGCTGGCGGTCGCGGCCACGGGCGGCCCTGCGGTTGATCTGACGCCCGGTGATCGCGATGTACCGCCGTTCTCGCTGGGCGGCGGCGACGATTATGCGATCTCGCCCGACGGCAGCGAAGTCTGCTACTCAATGAACGCCGACCCGGTGCCGGCCTTCAGCACCAACACGGATCTGTTCGTGGTTTCGATCGCGGGCGGCCCCGCGCGCAAGATCACCAGCAATCCCGCGGCGGACAGCGGCCCGCGCTATTCGCCGGACGGCAAGTATTTGGCGTGGCGCGCGCAGGTGCGGCCGGGCTACGAAAGCGACCGCTGGCGGCTGTGGGTGATGGAGCGCGCCACCGGCAAGGTCACTGATTTAACCGAAAACGTGGATCGCTGGGTAAGCAGTTTCGTCTGGTCGCCCGATTCGGCGAACCTGTTCTTCACCACCGAGGACCGCGGCCGGCAGTCGATCCAGTTCACCTCCGTGAAGGGCGGCGAAGAACGCGTGGCCGTGAGCGGTGACAACGAACTCGACGACATGCAGTTCACGCCCGATGGCAAGACGCTGGTCTATACGCAGCAGAGCGGCACGCAGCCGGCCGGAATCTATCGCGCGTCGTCGATGGGCGGCACGCCGGTGGCTCTGACGCACCTCAACGACGCTATCCTCGCGTCGCACCAGTTAACGCCGCTCGAGGAGTTCTGGGTCGATAGCGCGGATGGGGCGCGCGTGCAGAGCTTCGTGGTCAAACCGCCCGGATTTCGCGAGGACCGCAAGTATCCGGTGGTGATGCTGATTCACGGCGGACCACAGGGCGCGTGGGGCCATAGCTGGAGCTATCGTTGGAACGCGCAGGTATTCGCCGCGGCAGGTTACGTGGTCGTGATGCCGAATCCGCGCGGCTCGACCGGTTACGGCCAGAAGTTCATCGACGAGATCAACGGCGACTGGGGCGGCCGTGCTTTCGACGACCTGATGACCGTCGCCGACCACATCGTGACCAGCCTGCCCTACGCGGACGGCAGCCGCATGGCGGCAGCCGGCGCGTCTTACGGCGGCTACATGATCGACTGGATCCTGGGTCATACGCAGCGCTTCAAAGCGCTGGTGACGCATGACGGCGTCTACGACCTGCGCAGCGAGTTCGGCGCCACAGAAGAGCTGTGGTTCCCGTTGTGGGAATTCTCCGGCACGCCTTGGGACAATCCGGATATGTACGCGCGCTGGTCGCCCAGCATGTTTGTGAAGGATTTCCATACACCCACGCTGGTGGTGCACGGCGAGCTCGATTACCGCGTGCCGCTCGACCAGGGCCTGCAACTGTTCACCGCTCTCGAAGTACAGAAAGTGCCTTCGAAGCTGCTGGTGTTTCCCGACGAAGGACATTGGGTGCTGAAGCCGCAGAACAGCGTGCTCTGGTATAAGACCGTGCTCGATTGGCTGGATTCCTGGACAAAAAAGTGAAACTGATTCTTGCATTCGTAGCTGTATTGTTGGTGGCGGTGATCGCGGTGCTGGCGGCGTTGTCGGCGAATCCCGTCGTCACCGTGGAACCGCCGGTGAAGGCCATCGGCGCCTCCACTCCGGTGAAGGCGGAGATCACGGCGGCGTATGGGATCCGCCGGTTTACCGCGGTGGTGGAACAGAACGGCGCAAGGCATACGGTCTTCGAAAAACGCACGCCGGCGCACCGGTTGCTGTTCATGCGGCACCGCGAGGCGCCGCAATCGATTTCCTTTCTCGCGGGTAAGCTCCGGGCGCCCGCGCTGCATGACGGGAAGGCTACGCTCATCGTCGAAGCGCAGTCGAACGATTTCGTGGGGCGCACGGTGAGCGCGACTTTCGATGTGGATGTGGTGCTCGAGCCTCCCCGCCTGACGGTGGATGAAGCGCAGCACTACATCAATCAAGGCGGCGCTGAACTGGTCACCTTCACGGTCTCGGGCGACTGGAACGAGGCTGGCGTGAAGGTGGGGCCTTACACGTTCACCAGCTATCCTTTGCCTGGCCGGCCCAAGAACGAGCGCTTCTCGTTGTTCGTTTTCCCGTGGGATCTGCCAGTCGACACGGTGCCGCACGTGTACGCGCGTAGCGCCGCGGGAAGCGAAGTGACCGGGCGGTTCTGGTTCAAGATCTTTCCCAAACCGTTCCGCACGCGGGACCTCGAAATCACGGACGCGTTTCTGGATAAGGTGGTGAACCAGATCGATCCCGGCGGATCGGGCGATTTGCTCACGCGCTTCCTGCGCATCAACGGCGATCTGCGCAAAAAGGACAACCAACAATTGTCGGATCTGCGGCTCAAGACCGAGCCGCGCCTGTTGTGGAGCGGTCCGTTCGCGCAGCTAGCCAACTCGCAGGTGGAGGCGCATTTTGCCGATGTGCGCAGCTACATCTACAAGGGCAAGAAGGTCGACCAGCAGGTGCACCTGGGATTCGATCTGGCCGCGACGCAGCACGTCCCGGTACTGGCTGCGAACGATGGGCGCGTGGTGTGGGCGTCGGACCTGGGCATCTACGGTAACTGCATCGTGCTCGATCACGGCTACGGATTGCAGTCGATCTACGGCCACATGAGCCAGATCGACGTGAAGGCCGGCGACATGGTGAAGAAGGGTCAGGCGATGGGTCACAGCGGCTCGACAGGCTTGGCGGGCGGCGATCACGTGCACTTCAGTATGCAGATCGATGGCGTGCAGACGAATCCGGTCGAGTGGTTCGACGAGCATTGGATTCACGACCGGATCCTGAGCAAGCTGGCGCCGCAAGGCGCGGCCGCCGCGAAGTAATTCGCTGTCTCACATGAGGAGTCAGTCATGCGGAGCGCTGGCGATGGCGGTGGCGGTTCCGATGATGCGCGCACGCGCGGCAAAGCGTGCGCTGTAGGCGCTCTCCTTCACAACAATCGTCTCGGCCAACCGGCCCTGCGCGGTACGGCCGTAGGGGTGGATGAAGAACTGCACGAATCCGAGTTCGAGCGCGGCGGCGCCGTAGCCAAGCGCGCGCTCGATCGAGTGCCACAGCGTCATGTGCCCGTGCACCATCGACACCACGCGGATGCCAAACAAACGCTTGCCCGGCCTGCGGCCGTTCCCGATGAACGTGGCTAACCCGAAATACAGAACGGACGCCGCAGTCTCGCAGGCGGACCTGACCCGCGCTGGCCGTGGTCGTAATTCTGATAGTCGCGATACTCTTTGCCACGGTCATGCGGGCGGTTTCTTCTGCTCGATAGACGCGCATCAGAGCATTATAGGAGACTCCGCGGGCGTAGAATAAAGGTATCGATCCTGTTTCAGTGGCAGGTCAAGCCAGGAGCATCATGTCGGACAACGAGAAAGAGAGAGTTGAAGCCGCCGCGGTAACTGGCGTGGGCGCCGGTGTGGGAGGCTATGGCGGGGCAACCGTCGGCGTGCTTGAACTCGCGGCGACGCAAGGCAATGTAACCGGTCTGTCGGCTAGTGTGGCGATCGGGGTTGGAGCCACCGCGGGCGCGCTTGCATTTTTCTTCGGATACAAGCTGTACCGCCGCATCAAAGACGGCAAAGCCTGATTCCGGCTACTTCACGTAGTAGGTGTACGATATTCTCCATTGGAATTCGCCGCCCGGCTCGATCTTCATCCGGATGGTCGGCTCGACGGCCAACGTTGTTTTGATCGACCACAATGACAAGTTGGCCAGCGGACGGTCGCCGGTGATGCGCATGCCCGCCCCGACCTTACGATTCTCGATGTGGATGTCGTTATCGCTCGGGCTGGCACTGAAGCCCGGAGCGCTGATCGCGCCGACCTCGTGGCCCTCGATCTGCTTCAGATAAACAATCCGATTCCCGCGCACTTCGACCGGACCGCGGCCCCGCGGCCCGTGTTGAATCTGGTAGGGCACGCTGATTTCGAAATCCGGACCGGGCGCTTGCCCATCGAGCACGAGAAAGTTGTGGTTATAAACCGTGCTTTCGATCGTGCGGCGCCCCGTGTTGCGGAGGTTGTGCTCCAGGACCATTTCGGGCTTGCCCGGAATGAGGCGCACGACTTTCCGGTAAGCGTAGCCGTAGCCCGCCGCGGGATCGTCTAACTGCTGCTCGAATTCCACGAAATCGGCCTGTTTCGAAACCGACCATTTCCCGCTGTCGACAACCGGGTAGAGCCTGACGAAATCGTATGGCTTGTCGTCCTTACGCAGCACGCCGACGCCGATCTTGATGAAGGTGCCGCCGGGTTTCGCTTCATCCCAACCGAGCGCGCTCCCGTTCGTCTGAAACTCCTCGACCGGGCCGGTCCCGGCTGAGCACGGTGACGCGGTCACCTGTTCGCCCTCATAGGTGTAGTCGTGGACGTTCGGATCCACGCGGCTGAACCACGGCCCGTAGTAACGGTGGCCCTTGTATTCCAGATCTCCGATCACGCCGGACCAGTCGAAACGGCTGGCGCGATAGAAACCGTTCCGCGCATCCGGCAAATAGATCGTGAGGCGAAGTTGGGCGTTCGAGATCTCAGTCGACGGGAAGCCGGCGGCGAGCAGGCGTGCCGACGCCAGACAAGCAAGTGCGATGGCGCTCGATCGAACGCCAAGGATCTGGCTCATAGTATTGCTTTCCATTATCCGCCAATCAGCCCGTGATATAATCGCCCCACCACCGGCGGTTGCACATCGCCGTCCACACGAACATTTGGGTGAAAAAGACAACATGAAGACGCTCTGGATATACGTAGCTCTACTCTCGACAGCCTCTGACTTACCGGCAGCCCAACATTCTTACAACAACAGTTCTGGTACGGTGAGCCAGACAAGCACTACTTTGACCATTACCGGATCAGCCGTGAGCAGTCCGGCAGGCACCGTTTCGATTACTTGCAATCTGACGGAGATCCTGCCGACGTACGGCTTCTCCTCGGAATGGACCTGCACGGGCGGCAGTTTCTCCCTGCAATCGGCCAATGGGACCATTACGCTCTCGGGCGTGTTCACTAGCGGCCTCTTCACCATGGTCGAAACAGAAGTGAACCGCGTTTACTCGTACAACTACGCGCTGTACGCGGATTTTTCCGCATCGCAAACCATCAAAGGGAACATCATCGCGGTGATGGGCTCGGTGACGGAGACGCTGGCGACTTTGAACTCGCCGTTGAGCCCGGCGACTGGCACGATCCAAACCGGACTGATCGAGACCGACCAGCAGTACGAGCCAGTCTACATCGCGGATACCGGTAACAATCGCATCGTACAAACGGCTGACATCCTGGGATCGAACTGGCGAAGCCTCGGAAGCCTGGGATCGGGTGCCTCGCAGTTCTCGTCACCGTGGGGAGTGGCGGTCGATTCCGCCGACAAGCTATATGTGTCCGACAGCGGCAACTGCCGCATCGTGCGTATGGATAATATCGGCGGCGCCAACTGGACTTCGTTCGGCGCATGCGGCGCGGGTGTGGGTCAGTTCTCCAGTCCCGAGGGGCTTTGGGTGGATGCGAGCGGCAAGATCTATGTCGCTGACACAGGAAACAACCGCATCGTACGCATGGATGATATCTCGGGAACTAACTTCATCTGGCTGGGCACGCTGGGCAATGGCACGGGACAATTCAGCAGTCCGGCGGCAGTGACGACGGACGCTTCGGGGAACATCTACGTCGCGGACAACGCCAACGCGCGCGTGGTGGAGTTCTCCGACATGCTGGGTACAAACTGGGCCGTGTGGCAGTTCCCGCTGAACTACCTGACTCCCGACGGCGTGGCTGTGGATTCGAGCGGCAAGATCTACACGACTGACTCGCTGCAGAGCCAAGTTATCCGCGCCGACAATCTCACCGGCGCAAACGAGGTATCGCTCAACGTGAATTACCTGCTGTATCTGAACGGGGTGGAGTCGCCCTCGGGGATCTTCGTGGATGCGGACGGAGGCATCTACATTGCGGACACAAAAAACAACCGCGTCGACCGGCTGTTCGGGATGAGCTACAGCGACGAGCTCGTGCTGGGGACGGCAGGCAGCGGGGCCGGCAACTTGAACCTGCCGCATGCGGCCGTGGCGGTGATGTCTTCGAAGCGCGTGCCGGTGGCCGCGGTCACGCCGCCCAGCCTGGCGTTTCCCACGGAACTGCTGGGCGTCGCGAGCACTGCGCAAACCGCGATGCTGAGCAACATCGGCCTGGCGCCATTGACGGTCGCATCAGTCACCTCGAGCTTGCCGGACTTCCCCATGACCCACAACTGCCCATCGACGCTCGCCGCGGGCGGCTACTGCACGGCCACGGTCACTTTCCAGCCTGTCACGGGCGGGCTGCGGAAGGGATCCATCGCATTCACGCTGGAGGGCGTTTCAAGCAAGTCGGTGGCGGTGGCAGGCAACGCCGCGTTGATCACGGTTACGCCCTCAGAGCTGATCCTGTTCGACGGACTCAGCGGGACGGTGACGGTGACCAATCCGTTGACGACTTCTACATCGCTCCAGTCGGTGAAGATCAGCGGACACTTCAAGCAGACCAATAACTGCGGCACGCTCGCGCCCGGCGCGAGCTGCACGATCAACGTGACGTGGGTCTATACCGGATTCGTCGTCACGGGCACGCTCGCAGTGACAGACGCCTCCGGCACCGTGCAGTACGTATCGATCACCGGCGAATAGCCGCGCGATTACTTCGCTACCGCGGGCGTGATCATCGCGGGGCTGACCGGCTCCATGTACGGGGAGACCAGGCTGGAGTTGCCGTCCTTATCGACAGCCTGGACGCCGATGGCGATATCGTCGATCGAAACATCCGGCATCGTGTAGGTCGTCACGTTGCCGGCCCACACTTCGCGCTCCCAGTAGGGCGAGGTTGTGGCGCGAACCAGCACGGAGTAACCGGCGAGATCCGGCTCCGTGTTCGGCAGCCAGTGAAGCACGGCGTCGTACCCGCTCTTGCCGCGCGTCAGCAGCGGGACGTGGCCGCCTTTGTTCGGGCCGGAATGCCAGGTCCAGTTGAGCACGGGCGGCGCGGGCGCCAGGGCGAGTTCGGCCGCAGCCGCGGCGTTGATGCGCGCCACGCGCGTGGCATACGGAACCGACGTGTTGGCGAAAGTGTCAGTGGCGGTGTGTTGGTTCTCGTAGTCTTCCGAGGCGGAGGTGAGGCGCACGGCGGCGTAGCCTTCGCGCACGAACGGCGTGTGATCGCCGCCGCGCAGGAACCGATCGCGGCGGAAGATCAGGTTCACGCGCATGGAAGGCTCGTAGCGCTCGCCGGTCTGCTTCACGTAGCGGCCGAGCTCGCACGCGGGTGAATCCTCGGGCGGCGAGGCGAACACGCGCACCACGTTGGTGGTGGATCGTCCGTCGCCGGAGCGGTCGCTGCCGATGATATCGTTGTTCAGCACCGCTTCAATCTGCATGCTGGTCTTCGTGGCCATGGAAGCATAAGCCTGGCTGCCGGATAGCCCGACTTCCTCGGCGGCGAATGCAATGAAGACCAGCGTCTTATCGAAGGTATAGCGGCTCATCACGCGGGCCAGTTCCATGACAGCCGCCGTGCCGCTGCCATCGTCAGTCACGCCCGGTAATCTTTTTCATCGGCGGTCTTTTCGAAGTCGAGCGGCCCGCGCGGATCTTCGCGCGGCAATAACTCCAGAAAGCGCCGCTCTTCGGCCGCGTCCACGCCGCGGCGCACGGCTTCCGCGACAATCTGGTCCTCGCCGGTGTAAGGCTTGTGGACCAGATTGACCGTGTCGTAATGGCCGGTGACCAGGATGTAGCGAGCGCGGTGGATGGTGCCGGGCAGGATGGCGACGATGTTCGAGAGATTGACATCGCGGATGATCTGCCCCTGGCGCGCGCCTTTCTTGATGCTGAAATCCTGATAAGAGACATCCAAGCGGCTACTGTAGCTTTGGATTTCGTCGTGGATCCAGCGCTTCGCGGCGCCGATGCCGTGGACCGGATCGTCCTGCGCGGAGAGCACGTAACGCGTGCCGAAGCTTTCGAGCTTGCGCAGGGTGGCGGCCATTCGCTCCGCGGAGACGGCGCTGACGATTTCACGGATCGCCGGATTGACGCGCGTGTCGGGCGCTTGCGCGGCTGCCGGGGGGATAGATACAGCCAGGGCAGAGAGAATCAGGAGAAAACGGTGCATTGGTCTATGAGGGAGAATTCTACCGCAGTTACGGCCGAACATTTTTTCAGAGTCATACGTCTGAATATTTATGGTTGGTCTTTGGTCCGAATTTCGCCATGCCGCGCGATCGCTCGCCAAATCGCCCGGCTTCACGGCGGTCGCCGTGCTCACGCTCGCCTTGGGAATTGGGGCGAACACCGCAGTATTCTCGCTGCTGAATGCGGTGCTGCTGCGGCCGCTGCCCTACGCCGATCCCGGACGCCTGGTGCTGGTTTGGGAGAGCGCGCCGTTTTTCGGCGTCGAAGATAGCCCGGTGTCGCCGGCAAACTACGTGGACTGGAAGAAGCGTGCGCAAGCGTTCGAGGAGATGGGCGCGCTCGAAATCAGCGGCTATCGTCTGACGGGCGACGGTCCGCCGGAATTGGTGCTGGGAGCGGTGGCGACGGCGGGCCTGTTCCGCGCCCTGGGCACGCGGCCGTTGCTGGGCCGTGTGTTCCGCGACGATGAGGACCGGCTGGGCGCGCCGAAAGTAGCCGTCATCAGCGAAGGGCTGTGGCGGCGGCGATTCGGCGCGGACCCCCGAATCATCGGCCAGACCGTCCGGCTCGGCGATGAGAAACACACCGTGGTGGGCGTGCTCGCGTCCGGCACCGAGCCGCCGTCGGAATACGTCAGTAAGCTAGGCGAGATCTGGACGCCGCTCGGCGCGGCTTATAGCCCACAACAATGGAACGATCGCGGGCGGCACAACTGGATGGTGATCGCGCGTCTGAAGCCGGGCGTGACGCTGGCGCGTGCAGATGCGGAGATGCATTCCATCGGCCAGGCGCTGGCCCACGAATATCCGGACACGAACGAGAAAGTTGGCGCGTTTGTCGCACCGCTGCGCGATCACTTCGTCGAGGGCAGCCGCCGGATCCTCACGCTGCTGTTGTCGACGGTCGGTTTCGTGCTGCTGATCGCGTGCTCGAATTTGGCGAACCTGCTGCTCTCGCGCGCCGCCGGCCGCCGGAAAGAGGTCAGCGTGCGCGCCGCGCTCGGCGCCGGAACCTGGCACATCGCGCGCCGGTTCGTGTGCGAAAGCCTGCTGATTTCGGCGTTGGGCAGCGCGCTCGGAATCCTGTTCGCGACCGCCACATTCCGTTTCCTCGCGCACCTGGCGCCCGGCGACATGACCGGCATGCGCTCGCTGTCCGTGGATCTGCGCGTTCTGGGATTCACCGCCGCGCTTTCGATCGCCGTGGCGATTGCCTTCAGTCTGGTCCCGCTTCTGCAACTCCGGCGGCTGGACCTGATCGAATCGCTCAAACAGAACGCCCGCACGTTAGCCGCATCCCGTTCGAACCGGACGCGCGCGCTGCTGGTGGGCTTGCAGGTGGCGTTGGCGTTTGTGCTGGCGATCGGCGCGGCGCTGCTGATCCAGACTTGCGCGCGGCTGCGCGGCGTGGACCCCGGCTTCCGCACGCACAACATTCTCACCGCCGGGCTTCCCCGATTCACGGCGAGCCGGCCGCGTCCCGCGGAGATCTCAAGCTGGCAGCGGGAGGTGCTGCGGCGAGTGAACGCCATCCCCGGCGTCATCTCCGCCGGATTCACCAATCACGTTCCGATCGCGTTCAAGGGCGACATTTCCGGCGTGACGGCCGAGGGACGAAACTCGCGGGACATGGTACAGTGCCGGTCGCGGGTGGCCGGGCCCGGATACCTGGCGACGATGGGCATCCCGGTGCTACGAGGCCGCGACGTTGCGGAGACCGACCGGGATGGCGCGCCGCCGGTCGTGCTGGTGAACGAGACGCTGGCGCGGGAGCTTTGGCCGGATCAGGACCCGGTCGGGCGCAAGCTGGTTTTCGGGAGCGATGAGTTCGCGCGCGTGATTGGTGTGACGCGGGACATTCATGAGGAAGGGCTGGATGCCGCGCCGAAACCGGAGTTCTACATTTCGTCGCTCCAGGCGGGGAACGCTTCCGGGGCACTGGCCATTCACACGCAGGTCGATCCGGCGAGCATCGCCGGGGCCGTGCGGCAGGCCGTGTGGAGCGTGGATCCGCAGCAGCCATTGATCGATGTTTTCACGATGGATCAGATTCTGGATAGCGAGGTATCGCAGCGCAAGATACAAGCGACGCTGCTGGCGCTATTCGCTGGGCTGGCTCTGCTGCTCGCCGCGATCGGACTGTACGGAGTGCTCGCCTACGCGGTTGGACAACGGGTGCCGGAATTCGGAGTGCGCATGGCGCTGGGCGCTTCGCCGCGCATGCTTCTGGCGAACGTCGTCGGGCGAGGGCTGGTGTTGACGTTTGTTGGACTCGCGGCCGGGACCGCCGCCGCGCTGGCGCTGTCGCGGCTGCTGACCGCCTTTCTGTTTGGCGTGCGAGCGACGGATCCGGCCACTTATGCGGTGGTGGCGGGACTGCTGCTGTTCACGGCCGGACTCGCCAGCTATCTGCCAGGGCGGCGCGCGATGCGGGTGGATCCGGCGGTGGCGTTGCGGCAGGAATAAGGGCCGCTACGGCCGGCGCGGCGAATAGCGGTCGTTGGTCGCGTGGTCCCACGTGCTCACCCGCTGCTTGGCGCCAACCGCAACCAGGAGATACTTGCCACATTCGAGGTGCATGAACTGGAAGGTCTGCGCAGGCGACACGGGAACATCAGTCAGATAGGATCCAAAGAGCTGCAGCAGCCGCACGGTCGAGACATGTTCCTGGTCGGAGATCTTACCGATGATTGTGAGGGCCGCACGTTGTCTGAGAGGCCTTGTCCTGCTGCACTTCGGTCGCGATGCCGTCAGTGGTCAGGCGTACTTGATCTGCCTGCACACGATTGCCATAGTTATCCCTCGCGTTGACGATGACGCGGCAATGTCCCGCTCCAGCAAACGCAATCGCGGCTGCGAGCAGCCAAGCGAGTGCGATCTTCCCGGCCAGCGGACGGCAATTACGACAAAAGTTGTTTTTCATGAGATCATCACTTTTGTTCTGCGCCGGCTCCTTAGTGGGATGAATAAGGGCCTCACTTCGCGGCGACTGCGGGAAGGATGAACCTCTGCACTAACCCGAAGTGTGCTGGATACTCCGGCTGCCTCCAGTCTGAAGTGCAGATAACGACCAGATCCGCGTCCGGCACCACCATCATGTACTGGCCTCCGTACCCCGCTGCGTAAAACGCCTGATGGCTGCCTATGAAGGTTATGAACCACATGTAGCCGTAGCGTACCGGACCGCCAAAAAAATCGCCGGCATTGTGGACCTTCACGGAGTCCGCGACATATTCTTGTGGAATGATCTCGCGGCCACGCCAACGGCCCTGCCTGAGGTAAAGCTCTCCGAGTTTGAGCAGATCGCGGGAGCGCCACAATCCGCTCATCCCTCCCGACTGCAAGCCTGTCTTGTCGGCATACCAGACGACCTCTCCCATGCCGAGCGGACGAAAGAGCTCAGTCTCCGCGAACGCTAACACGGACTGGCCGGCCGCCTTGCGGAGCACTCCGCCCAGCAGATGCGCAGCCGGGCTGCTGTACTTGAACCCTTGGCCGGGCGCGAACAAAAGGTGCTGCTTCAAAATCTCCGCGACCGGATCGGCGAACGCTTTGTCGAAGCTAAACCCCAGTTCGTCAAGCCCGGATGACATGGTCAGGAGTTGCCTGATGGTCAGGCGGTTGAACCGCTCGTCCTGGATGCCACGCTGGTACTCCGGGAAGTAATCGACGGCCCGGCAGTCGAGCGACTTGATCAAGCCTTTCTTCAGCGCGATGCCGGCCAGCGCAGACGAGACACTTTTGGTCATGGACTGCATGTTATGCAGCTCATCGCGGGAAGCGTCGCCGTAATATTTCTCGAACACCAGATGCCCGTGACGGGCGATCAGCATGCTCCGCAGGTGCGGCAGTTCCGCACGGATGTGATTGTCCAGGCGCGACAGCGTGTCCGGATTCAGTCCCTCGTCCGCCGGAGTCGAAACCGGCCACTCATCGGGCGCCTGCGCCGGCATGCTCACGGGCGTGATCAGCAGCGCGAGACATATGGCCAGGGTTGTCATCGCGATTCAGGCCACCTTCGACTGCACTGGTGCGGACGCGTGATTTAGCGCACAACTCTATTTTACGCTCGGGCTGTCGTCGGCCTTCAGGTCGCCGATGGCGTATTGAATCCCCGCCAGCATGTGCTCGACAAAAGGCCGCAAGAAGTACACGTTCTCGTCGTGACCGTGCGCCTCGTAGAACACGCGGCCGTTGCCCACACGCTGGATGTAGCTCAACGCGTAGTCGCCATCCGTGCGCCGCGTGGCGGCCGGTTCCTTGGCCTTGTCTTCCGCGCTCATCTGGGCGTAGCTGATGCTGGTGAGCACATGCACCCGCTTGCGGCTGAATGAGTCTTGCGCAAAAGTGTAGGTCTCGTCCACCATGACGAAACCGTGGGGCGGATACATGACCGTCAGCGGACTGTGCGGATCGTCGACCTTCACGGGGATGAGGGTTGGGTAGCTCCAGTGGAATTTGAAGAAGCCGCCGATCATCCGGTTGAACTCGGGCCATGTGCCTTCGAGCGTGGGGGCATTGGTATGGTAGCTGTCGGTGGCGGCGTGTACACCGGCCAGGCCCTTGCCGCCTTTGACAAAGTCGAGCAGCGCCTGCCGGCGAAGGTCAGTTGTGGCTTTGTCGTTCGGGTCATCCAGAAATTCGCCCGTGGTGCTGTCGAGGAAGATGGCGTCATAGTGCTCGAGGTTCTGCGGCGTGATGGCGGCCGCGTCGTAGGTGATGGTCGTCATCCAGGCGCCGGTCTTCTCTCCGAGGTACTCGACCATCTTGGCCGCCAGCGGGATGGAAGTGTGTACCCAGCCGACGGCGCGGCCAAGCACCAGTACGTGGCGCAGGCTCTGGGGCGTAGCGTACGGCTTGTCCGGCAGCGCGGCCATCATGGCCGAGACGTCGGCGGGATTGGCAAACTGTTTTTGCGGGCAGCCGCGGCTGAAGCCCCCACTAAATCCGTCCGCCGGGCAGTTTGCGGGTTTCGAGGTGGCAGCTTCGCGCTGTGCCAAACCCACAGCGCCGGTCAATACGACGGCGGCCAACGCCGCGCCCATTCGAAGTGCCTTCAGTTTCATCATCGGATTCTCCTGTGATCGCAGCCTGGATCGAAACACGCCATTATATCGCCCATGCGCGGTACGATCTCTCTATGCGAAAAGTCCTCTTCCTGTTCACCGGTCTGCTTCTGGCCCAAGGCTCATGGCCGCCGCCCGGCATGCAGTGTCCGCAGCGAACGCTGGTCACCTGGGAAACCGGTGCCAATTGGGACAAGCGCCAGCAGTTTGCCCAGGCGCACCTCGAGTATATGTTGCGGCAAATGAAATCCGGCGCGGTGATTTCGGCAGGTCCGATGGCCGGTCTTCCCAAGGCAGCCGGCCTGTTTGCCAGTTCTGACTGGGCCCAAGTGGAAACGATTCTCAAGGACGAGCCGTTCACCCGCGAGGGAGTGTTGAAGGTAGCTGAGCACGCGGTATGGAATGCATGCGAGGCGGCGCGCTAGCAGAAGGATGCGCGGAACGGGCCGGTAGGATCGCTCAACCCGGCTGTCAGCCGAAATTGTCTGGCAAGCTGGATCAGTCGCGCCGGATGCCGGCGGCGATAGCGCTGACCACATCCGCGAGCCGGTCGTCGCATGGCACAACATCGAGTATCTGACGTCCGGCAGTTGCGCCTGGCCCGGTGGATCCTCCGGTGTAGATCGCCACGGCATCCACCAGTTGCCCGCCTATGTTCACGCGGAGGCCGCGAAAGCCAATGTCCGCCGCTTGATGATTCCCACAGCCGGCAGGGCAACCGGACCAGTGAATGGTGAGGGGTGCACGACCCGTGCCGAGACGCTGTTCGAGTATTTGAGACAACTCGATCGCCCGCGACTTAGTTTCGATTTGCGCGAGGTTGCAGAAGTCTGTGCCGGTACAGGCGACCAGTCCGCGGAAGAATGGCGACGGCGCGGGCGGCAACTCCTTCAACAGCGGCTCACGTTCCAGAGCCGCGACCTGCACGGCAGGCACGTTCGGGATGATGGCATTTTGACCAGTGGTCAAACGCACCGATCCGCTCCCGTAGACATCGGCCAAACGGGCCAACTCGCGAAGTTGCTCGGGAGTAATGCGGCCAGTGAGCACCGCGAGTCCCATGGAATAAAGGCCAGGCTGCTTCTGCGGCGCGATGCCCAGGTGATCGGCATGCAGATCAGGCCGGCGCATGTCCTCGCCGGCACGGGGAAGCTCACGCATGAGCCGCTCGCAGAGCACATAGCGCAACTCTTCGATGCCCCAGTCCTCAATCAGATGTGCGAGGCGGCATTTCGAGCGGGCCTCCCGCGGCCCATGGTCGCGGAATATGCGGACCAGTTCGGCGGTCACTTCAGCGGCCTCTTGCGGCTCGACGAACACATCGAGCGGCTGGGCAATCGTGTACCCGCCGGATCCCATTTTCCCTCCGGCCAGAACGTTAAAACCGGGGCGCCCATCGCTCCGCGCGGGCACCAGCGCGACATCCTGGGATTCGTTGTGGGTGCAATTAGCTGCGCAACCCGTGACAGTAAGGTTGAACTTTCTCGGAAGATTGGCGAATTCCGGATTACCCTTGGCGCCCACAATGATGCGGTTCAACTCGAAGACCACTGCCGAGCCGTCCAGGAACTCGTCCGGCGTGAGACCAGCCAGCGGGCAGCCATTGATGTTGCGCACGTTGTCCATGCCGGTCTGCAGGCTGGTAAGATCCACACCGCGGAGCTTCTCCCAGATTTGGGGAACGGTGTCGAGGGTGAAGCCTCGCAGTTCAATCTGCTGGCGCGTGGTGATGTCCAGGGCGCCATTGCCGAAGCGCTGGGAAAGATCCGCGATGGCTCGCAGTTGAGCGCTGGCGGCGAAGCCGTTGGGCATGCGGATACGCATCATGAACTGCCCGGGCGTAGGCTTGCGAAAGAAGATGCCCACCCATTTGAGCAGATCCTTCTCCGCGGGTGTCAGTTCCGCGGCGCCCTTGGCGATCATCTCGGGCAGCTCATCGCGGACGCGTAACGGATTCCACCATTTGGAAGACTTCAGGCCTTCGACGGAATTACGGCGTTTGGGCATCGGAGTGTGAGTGCAATCGCGCGGCGTTGGCAGCCTCAAAGCTGCGGGCACAAACGGGGGCCTGACTTATGCACTATTATCGTGGATGCACTGGGACCCGAGGCTATGGTTCTTTGGATAGGCAGGATAAGCGTTTTCTATAGCCCGAAGACATAGAGAGCGCGGTCGGCGGCGATAGCAACATGCTGTTGGCCATCGATGGCGAACGAGATAGGATTGGCAGCGATCGGGCCGCCGGTTTGAAAGTCCCACAGCGGCTTGCCGGTGTTAGCATCCAGCGCAAAGAAATTGCCTTCGTCCGCGCCGGAGAACACTAGGCCGCCGGCGGTGGCCAGAACCCCGGCCCACGGAGCGGATTGCATGCGGAACTCCCATCGTTTTTCGCCGGTAGCTGCGTCCAGGGCCCGGATGGCTCCCGCATCGATTGTGCCCGGCGGGTGCGCTTCGCCGCCGCCCGCAAAGAAAGTGCCTGGCTTGTATTCGGCTTCCCGCTTGTAGTAGATGGCGCCGATCTCGCGCACGGCAACATACACGAGCCCGGTCAAGGGACTGTAAGCCGGGCTGGCCCACACCGTGGCGCCGTTGAGATTGGGCCAGAGCAGCGTCCCCTTCGTGCTGGGCTCGATATTCGGGAGCAGCACCGGCCGCCCACGGTCGTCCAGGCCCTTGGCCCAGGTCTGTTTGGCATAGGGCCTGCCCGCAATGAACTCCCCTGTGGTTCGGTCGAGCACATAGTAAAAGGCATTGCGGTTGGCAACCGCCACTAACTTGCGCCGCACTCCCCGAACGTCAGCTTCAAAGAGGATGGGCACGTGAGTAGAATCCCAATCGTGCGAATCGTGGGGCGTGAACTGGAAATACCATTTGAGCTTACCGGTGTCCGCCTCCAACGCCAGCAGCGAGCAGGTGTACAGGTTGTCACCCAGGCGCGAGTCAGGATTCCAGTCCGGGCCCGGATTCCCGGCGCCCCAGTAGACCAGGTTCAATTCCGGATCATAAGACCCAGTAACCCAGGTGGCGCCGCTACCCGTTTTCCAGCTTTCGCCTGACCAGGAATTGTGTCCCGCCTCGCCTGGACCGGGAATGGTGTAGAAGCGCCACACGCGCCGTCCGGTCTTGGCGTCGTAAGCATCTACAAAACCGCGAATGCCGGCCTCGCCGCCGCTGACTCCCACTACAACTTTGTCCCTGATAGCGAGCGGCGCCATGGTCATGCTGTATCCCGTTCTGTAATCCTCTACCTTCGTGGACCAGCGCTCGATGCCACTGCGCGCGTCGAGAGCCACCAGATAGCAGTCCAGTGTGCTCACATATATGTTGTCGCCGAGAATAGCAGGACCCCGGTTCACGTGACCGTAACCAATCGAGTTATAGTCCTTGGGGATCTGCCGCTGCCACCGCCACAATTCCCGCCCGGTGCGGAGATCCAGTGCGGCGGCCGTGTTTGGTCCGGTGATGTACATGACACCATCGACCACGATTGGCGAAACCTCGGTTCGTGGCTCGGGAAATTGATACGCCCACTTCACCCGTAGCTGAGCTACGTTCGCTGGTGTGATCTGGCCGAGCGGCGAGAAACGGTGACCCTGGTAGCTTCCGGAATAAGTAAGCCAGTTGCCCGGTTCCCTGGACGCGTTCACAATGCGATCAAAGGGAGTTTGAGCAAGCGCAGTGGCGCAAACCACCGCTACGTACCATTTCATGGCTTACCTCGCAGGGTCGCCAGCCACGCAACCAGGTCGTCCAGTTCGGATTTATTCAGCCGATCTTTGAATGTTGGCATGGGTGTTTCTCCTTGCAGGCGCCGCAGATCCCGGAGATCGCCCTTGCGGAAGCTGAAGAAACGGCCGCCAGCATCCTTTAACTGGATCGTGAAGGAATCCTCGTTGATGCGAATGCCCCGCACCGTTCGGCCCTCGGCGGTGGTAACGGAGAGATAGAGGAACCCCTCGGGGAGCGACGCGCCCGGCTGCAGGATGGTCTGCCGGAGATACGCGGCATTGCGCCTGGCGCCGATGCCGGTCAGTTCAGGGCCCAAACCGTTGCCTTCTCCTGCGACGATGTGGCAGCCGGCACAGCCCTGAGCCGCGTAGACGCGGGCGCCGCGCTCCGGATTGCCAGGGAGAACTTCCACGGGTACGCTGCCCAAAGACCGCACATAGGCGGCGACGTTCTCCACCTCGCGCGGGTTGAGCTGCCAGGCGGCCGGCATCTCAGGCTCAAGGCCTTCGCTGATGATCGTGCGCAGAGCGGCATCGTCAGGAGCCTTCTCGAGCTTGGGCCTGGCGAGGACCGGACCACGTCCGCCTCCGCCCTTCAGGCCGTGGCAGACCGCGCACTGAGATTCGAAGACTTTGCGGCCGGCTACGAGATCCGGTGCACCCTGGGCCACAGCCGAAGTGATTACTGCAGCCAACAGCGACCATGCGCGGGTCTGAATGGAAACCTCCATCTCAGTTTCCGTATTGTACACCGACTCGGCCAGGTGTCAGGGTTCCCAACGGATGGCTCGATTGTCGAGGAGCTTGACGGGCGAGCCCGACTAAGCGACGCCGATCAGACAGCGGGCCAATTGCTCGGAACTGATGCCGAAGCTGTCTGTCCGGTAAACGCGACCTTCGGTCTCCTTCCCGCCTGCGAACTTCTTGCCGACAGGCCTTCTGACGGACACCTGCTGATCAACGGCAACCGGTAGGTTAGCACCGCGGTCGTAACGCTCCCCCTTACAATTCTGCTATCGTCATCAAAATGAACACTCGTGGTTTCCGTTTGCTGCTGCTGATGATCGTCGCCGTGTCGATCGGGCGGGCACAACCCCAACCGACACTCACGGAAACGCGCAACGCCACCGAGAAAGAGCTCGAGTCGCTGGCCATCATTGAGCGCAAGGCGATGGTGCCCATGCGCGACGGCAAACGCATGGCCGCCGACATCTACCGTCCCAAGGACACCTCGAAAAAGTACCCCACCATCTTCGTCCGGACTCCATACAACTTCAATTACTGGGATGTGAAGAACGGTGTGCCGGCCGACATGAAGACGCCGCTGGAGGCCGTTAAGCGCGGATATGCATTTGTCGAGATGAACGAGCGCGGGCATTTCTTCTCCGAGGGCACTTATGACATCCTGGGGCCGCCGCTCACCGACGGCTATGATGCCATCACCTGGATGTCGTCGCAGCCCTGGTCAAACGGCAAAGTCGGAACCATCGGGTGCTCGTCGACCGCCGAGTGGCAACTGGCCGTGGCGGCGCAGGGGAACCCGGCTTTCGCGGCCATGATCCCGATGGGCTTCGGCGCAGGCGTGGGGCGCGTCGGGCCTTACTATGAACAAGGCAACTGGTACCGCGGCGGAGCGTTTCAAATGCTCTTCGCCACCTGGCTGTACGGCGAACAGAACACGGTGCGGCCGATGTTTCCGCCCGGCACATCGCAGGAGGACATGGTGCGCGAGTCCAGGGCATTCGACCTCGCGCAACACCTGCCGCCTGTGGATTGGTCGAAGGCGCTGCAGCACCTTCCGGAGATGGATATTCTCAAAGCGGTCGATGGCCCGCACGGCATCTTCGCCGATCGCGAGGAAGTTTCGACCGGCGGCGCCATGATCAAGCGCACGCCCAACGATCCCGCATGGTACCGCGGCGGGCTCTGGCACGACGATAAGCCGATCAACGTGCCCGGATTTTGGTTTATGTCGTGGTATGACGTGTCAGTCGGACCGAACCTGGCGGCATACAATTTCGTACGCAGGACCGCCCGGCCGGAAATCGCCAAAGAGCAATACGCGGTAATCGCGCCCACCTTGCACTGCGGATACAAGCGCGCGACTGAGCATACCATCGTCGGAGAGCGCGACATGGGCGATGCGCGTCTGGATTACGACGCCCTCACCTACGGATGGTTCGATCATTTTCTGAAAGCGGAAGACAACCATATTCTGGAGAAAACGCCGCGCGTGCGTTATTTCACCATGGGGCTGAACAAGTGGCAGACATCCGACACCTGGCCGCCCGAAGGCGCGCAGCCCATGACTCTATACCTTGCGAGCCGCGGCCGGGCCAACAGTCTGTACGGCGATGGGACGCTCGCTGGGGCTGCTCCCGGAGCGGATTCCGCGGATGGATTCGTGTACGATCCCACGAATCCGGTCCCTTCCTACGGCGGCAATGTTTGTTGCACGGGGAACGCCGTCGCCGGGGGCGCCTTCGATCAGCGCAAGATGGAAGCGCGCGCCGACATCCTTGTCTACAGCTCCGAGCCATTAAAAGAGGGCATCGAAGTAAGCGGGCCGATTGAGGTGACACTCTACCTTTCTTCCGATGCCAAAGACACCGACTTCACAGTCAAGCTGGTGGATGTTGAACCAGACGGCGTGGCCTATAACTTGGATGAAAACATCCAGCGCATGCGCTATCGCGAAGGTTACAATAAACCGCCGGTGTGGATGGAGCCGGACAAGGTGTACAAAGTCACGTTGCAGCCGATGACCACCAGTAACTACTTTGCCGCCGGTCATCGCATCCGCATCGAGGTATCCAGCAGTAACTTCCCGCGCTTCGATCGTAACTTCAATACCGGCGGGAACACTTATGACGAAGTGAAAGGCATCGTGGCGCACAACAGTGTGCACCACTCGAGCAAGTATCCGTCGCAGGTTATGCTCACGGTGGTGAAGCGGCCGCTATCGTAGAAGACACCCACGAATGATCCGCAGCTACTATGTCATAGCGGCCACGCTGGCGCTGGTTGCCGCCTCTACACGCATGCAGGCGGGAGATACGATCTCGATCGCTGCAAACGGATGGACGGTAACCGCCACGCCCGGACAAGGCCGGCTGACCATCGCCAGAGAAGGGCTGGGGACACTCATGCGCAACGTGCGCCTCGGGCTACGCGGTGCGCCTGCTTTCAGCGGGTGGTCGGCCGAAAGATTGGAAGGCGGCCGGTTGAGCATCAAAACCGTTCGACCGCGCACGGGCTGGATGCTGCAACTCGCGCCTGACGCATTCATCATTTCCGGTACTTCGAGCGACGGCATCCTAACAGCAGAGGCGCCCGCGCCGCCGGACCGGATCGTGGCGCGGACCATGGATCCGCAGGGCGTTCCGGTGGATTGGATTGGCACGCCCGAAGTATCGACGGACTATGGCGGTTCGGTCACCCGTAACCGCTCGCATCTGCCGCGGCGAAATCCCGACGTGCTGTATTTTGCTCTGGGACAGATCTCCGCTTCAACCCTGCATAGTCTGTTCGACCGCCAGACAGACACTGCCATTGACTTCACTTCCGAGACGGTCCTGACCCGCTCCACGAAAGATCCCGACTTACTGACGGTCACGATGCCCGTGCCCGGAAACTCAATCATATTTGTCATTCCCGAGTATTTCACCAAGACTTTGGGTGTACCCTACTACGTGCCGTTCGACGACCGCGTGTTCCGGCATGCGCCCATGGTGTGGTCGAGTTGGCCGAGCTACTACGATGCTGTCCGCGAAGAGGACATCGTGTCGAACACGGATTGGCTCGCGGCGAATCTCAAACCGTACGGTTTTCAATACGTGCAGCTCGACGACGGTTACGACCGCGATGCGCAGGGCCGGCACTATTGGATCGAAAACTGGGATCGTCATAAGTTCCCGCACGGCCCGCAATGGCTGACCAGTTACATCAAGTCCAAAGGCCTGCGGGCTGGAATCTGGCTGGTTCCGAACGCTTATGCGGGAGCCCTGCGAGAGCACCCGGAATGGTACTTGCGCTATAAACGAAACGGGAGCATTGTCAGGGACTACCAAACGCCAGCCCTCGACGCCACCAACCCCCAGGTGCTCGAGCAAGTCAGAAAGATCATGGCCACTCTCGATGACTGGGGCTTCGATTACTACAAGTTTGATGGTGAGCATGCCCTGGCCCGTTACATCCCCGGCGTCGATCTGACCAAGCTTTACAACCAGCGTGCCGACCTAGTGGAAAACTACCGCGCGCGCGTCAAGATGATTCGTGAGACCGTCGGCCCCAACCGCTTTATAGAAGGCTGCCCGGCAGGCACGCCGCTCAACGGGATCGGCTACTTCGATTCCTACTTCAACGGCCAGGACGTTTACGAGAACTGGCAAGGCATGCACCCCCTTTTCAGCGCCATCAACGCGAACGCCTTCCTCAACCACCTGGTTGTGTACGTGATGCCCGGCGAGGGCGTCGAACTCGGTCTGCCCATGACAGTGGAGGAAGCCAGGCTGAAGCGGCCCAAGGTCGTGACGGAAATACAGCGCAACCGCGAGGATCCGTTCACGGGCTTAGGGCTCACGGATGCCGAAGCCCGTACCGCAGTCACTTATGTGTCACTCACAGGCGTCGTATATCCGCTGGCCAGCATCATGTCTGAACTGCCTCGCGAGCGCGTGGAACTACTGAAACACACCATGCCGGCATTGCCGATACTGCCGGTCGATTTGTTCAGTCGCGGGGGAGAAACGCGCTTCGACCTGTTCAAACATACGCAGGCCGACTACTACATCCACAACTATCCGGAGATTCTTGACCTGAAAGTGAATGCGGCCTCGGGTGTGTATGACGTTGTGGGACTGACCAACTGGCAAAGCGCACCGGCCACCCGGACGTTGAATTTTGCCGAAAAGCTAGGGCTCGATCCCGCGCGGGAGTATGTGGTGTTCGACTTTTGGAACCAGGAACTGCTCGGTGTGTTCAAGAGCGGCCTGCTGGCCGAGATCGGCCCACACGATACGCGCGTGTTGCTGATTCACCCCAAGCTCGACCATCCTCAGTTGGTTGGCCTTTCCCGCCACATCTCAGGGGCATATTCGATCCGCGAGCTCACTTGGGATCCGGCGGAAAGTCAGTTGCGAGGAACTTCGGACAGCGTTGCCGGAGAGCCCTACTCTCTCTTCGTTTACGTTCCGCGAGGCTACAGAACGGCGGGAGTCCAGTTATCGGCCGGGGCCGCCACGATGAGGCAAGATCCAAGGCAAGGCATGCTGGTAATCAGTTTCCCGGGCCGGAGCGAGCCCACAAAGTGGGCGATCGAGTTCGGAAAGAAATAGGTGTTGTGATACGCTGGCGCTCGACCGGCAAGTGCCACCGATTCCAGAAGAGGAAGAATCCGATGCTCAAGGTCAGCCAAATATTGCCGGCGCTTCTGTTAGCCGGCTGTGCCGCCGCGCAGACTCCAGGGCCGTCCAGTCTCTCTGACTTGCCCCGCCTCAAAACATTCTCCGCGCATCGTGTCTCCAGCGACAACCGATTCCAGAACAGCAATGATGACAGCAAGCGCATCATGCCCGGAGAGACGCTCGTAATGGCGGATCTGACGGGGCCTGGAGTGGTGAGCCATATCTGGGTCACCGTGGCCGACAACGAATATGCCTGGCCCCGCCTGGTGCGCCTGCGGGTCTACTATGACGGCAGCAAGACTCCCAGCGTGGACGTGCCCCTGGGAGATTTCTTTGGGGTGGGGCACGGTTACGACCGGAACCTCGATTCCTTGCCCGTTCGCGACAGTTCGTTCGGGCGCGCGCGCAATAGTTATTGGCCGATGCCCTTCCGGATATCCTGCAAAATCACAGCGACCGATGAAGGGAACCGCCCGGTGACCATGTTTTATTACCACGTGGACTGGCAGCGTCACGTTTCGTTGCCGGAAGATACAGCTTACTTTCATGCTTACTACCGCCAGGAACGTCCAGCTATCGCGGGAAAGAAATACGAGTTTCTCAACGTGAAAGGTACCGGCCACTACGTCGGGACGGTTCTCAACGTGATTCAGTCTCAGGTCGGATGGTTCGGCGAGGGCGACGACTTGTTCTATATTGACGGAGCCAGCCATCCGCAAATCTACGGCACGGGCACGGAAGACTACGTGAACGAAGCGTGGGGACTGCGCGTAGCCTGCGGCCCCTGGTCCGGGACGCCAGTCGCCGAGGGCGAGCGTGTGGGCGCGCGGCTCACGGGTTATCGATGGCACATTCCCGATCCCATCCCATTTACCAAATCACTCTGGGCTGGGATCGAGCACGCCGGCTGGACATATAACGCAGACGGCTCGCTACGCTCCGGCTTCGAGGAGCGGCCGGATTACTTTTCGAGCACTGCATTCTGGTACCAGAAGGGTGTGAATGAAGATCTGCCCGAATTGCCCTACGGCGAGGCCCGGCTACCCCTCGGGAATGCGCAGCAAATTGCGGTAGAGGACTCGATTGAGGCCGTGACGACAGAGAAAGGGAAGGCATCGGTGCAGAAGGAAGTCGACTGGGGCAGAGACCTGCTTTTCCTCGCCGCGGAAGGCGCCGGATCACGTCTCAATGTTCCGCTCGACATTCCCGATACCGGCCGCTATGAGATCGTTGCCCGCATCGCGCAGGCACCCGACTATGGCGACTATGTCGCGCTGTTGGATGGCAAGCCCACGAATACGGACAACCGCGAGGTGGCCACTTCGGAGATGCCATCGGAAGGCGCAGAAGTGTTTCACGGCTTTCTGCCCGAAGTGTATGTGGCCATCGATCGGCCTTTGGGCTGGCTGACGCTGGCCAAGGGCAGACACCTCCTCAGCTTCATCTGCGTGGGGCGCGACAGCCGCTCCTCGGGCTTTAACTTCGGACTCAATGACGTGGTGTTGGAGCGGATACCGGAGAAAGCGTCCGCGTCTGGCCGCGGGCCGGACGAGACCCCGCACATCTCTGCGGGAGGTCCCGTGTACCGCAGCCGGCCGTTGGCGGCCTACGTTCAGGATCTAATGCAAGCCTCCGTTAGTGGCCGGGCAGACGTCTTGCGGGCGATCGGCGCATTTGGCCCCGATGCACGCAGTGCGATAGACGACGTCGCTCAAGCGCTCGGTGACCCGGAACCGGACGTGCGCATCGCAGCGTCATGGGCGCTTTCGCAACTGGGTCCCGCCGGGGCGCATGCTGTGCCGAGTTTGAGAAGATCACTGTCAGACAGGGACGCCAGAGTGCGCAGTCTGGCTGCTGTAGCGCTTCGCTCGATGGGGCCCAAGGCCGCGGAAGCGGTTCCGGAGTTGATCCAGGCGCTGCGCGACTCCGCGGCCTATGTACGTGCGCCGGCGGCGGACGCCCTGGGGAGCATCGGACCAGCCGCGAAAGCCGCCGTGCCGGCTCTGGAGAAGGGCTTATCGACGGCGGACGAGGTGTACGCGTGGCGCAGCATGGCCGCGGCATTGGGCAATATTGGCCCGGACGCCGCGGACGCGCTTCCTGTGTTACAGAAGGCGCTGAGCATGCCTCGCCTGACTTATACCGCTCAGGAAGCGATTCTCAAGATCAAAAAACAGCCGGTGCCTGTCTGGTTCTGAGGTTACGCTTTGTTCAGCACTAAGTCGTGCACTTCATTGAGGCCTTTGTAGCGCAAGCGGTACTTATAATTGCCGGAAGCATACTTCGCCGTGTTCCACGCCGCCATGTGATAGCCGGGTTCACAAATGGAACTCGAGATGACCTCCAGATTGTTGCCGGCTTGATCGAGAATCTCTACCAGAACCCATCCGGCTTCCGGCACGCTGAACTCGATGGCTAATTGCGGATTGTAGGCGTTCGGATAGTGCTGGTTGAGCGGGCGAGTAGCCGGCTTGGCGGGGATAGCGGCTTTCTTCTCACTCACCTTGGTGTAGTCGAACGGTTGGTTGCAGAGATGCCAAAGCGGCTCCTGGCGGCGCTGGTGCAGGTAGAACGATCGCAGCGGCGTACGCGTGAAGCTAGTGAGCGGACGGCGGACGGCCACACCATCCTGCCACTCGTACACCGGAATCTTCATCGGGTTCAGTACGTCGAGTTTGCCGCGCTCCATGGCGATGTGGAACAGTCCGAAATTCCCGGGCTCATGCCCGCCGAGCCAGTGGCCCACGATACCGACGAGATAGGGGTTCTTGCCGAAGATGATGATGTTCGTCATGTAGTCCCAGGCTTTGCCGTTGTAGTTGTTCTCGTTGCCGAAGGGATTCGGCCCGTTACTGAAGTCGCCGTCATGGCCGTAGATGCCTTCGATGATATGCAGACCCATGGGCGTCGCGGCGTGATTGTCGATCGTCCGGTGCGCCCACAACTCCATGCACGTGGCGCTGTAATAGTAGGCATCGATGTAGGCCGGATCGTTGCGCGGCACGTCCGGCGTGTTCCAACGCGGAATCGTGTGCTTGTGGCGCTCGAAATCCGCGGCAACGGCTTCATGAACCTTTGGATGGATGAATTCCTTCCCGGCCTGTTTCTCCAGCTTCTCGAGCGCGCCGATATCCGGCCACGCGCCGCAGTATTGCTGAAACGGCGCGGCATGGCTGCCCTGCCAGTTCTTGCAGGCGAGGGTTAATCCCATCTCGTGCGCTTTGAATTTCGCCACATTCAGGTTCCAGGAATCCCGGGCATTTAAGGGCCACAGATAGGGAAGCTGTGTATGCACCACGCCCCCGGGAACCTCTTTCCAGACGAAGGCACCGGCATTATTGGCGTCTTCCCGTGATTGGATGTCGTTTTTCACTGGGGTGACCGTCGCACCCAGCCGGCGGCCCATGGCGACGTACCCGCGCGCTTCGATCACGCCGCCGCCATTGGTATCGCGGGTATGCATGCGGTTGCCGGCGATACCCAGTTCTTTCAAGGATTCGAACAAGCCCTCGACGAAGAACACATCGGTGTTAATGCCCATCGTGTCCTCGAGGGTCAATCCCCGTTTCTTATCGATAGGATCGTGCGCGGTCAGGTTGGGCTTGGCCGCAATGTGGTGAGTCACCGGAGTGCCGGTATCGTCCATGGGAACAAACACCGAGCGTCCCAAATCGAGGCCGGCGCGCTGGCATGCGCCGGAATTGGTCTTGCAGTCTACATGCGTGCGCATGATGAAGACCGCTTCCGGGTGCCAATCTACGAATGGATGCACTCCGAAGAACCCGGACGGTTTCGACGCCAACGCAAAAACAGAAGCCGGACGGCTCAGGCCCACGCTTCCGCACAGCCACGAGGACGACGCAAGGAAATCTCTGCGACTGAACATACGGCCCTTCCTTTCCGATGCGCACTCTCAGACATACAGGTCTGATTAAACTGCATTGTAGTTCGCGGAAGGGGCCGTAGCAATCGGGAGAGGCGTGATCCGCGGAAGCTCAGCGCGCCGCGAGCGCCAGCGCCTGGGTAGCCCAATTCGTGGCGGCGGCCGAAACAAACTGGTCGCGCCCGTGGGGAAAGCCGCTATCGAAATACGGCTGGATGCGGAGTGCATGGGAGTGGACGTACCACGAGCCGTCGCCCAACTGCGTATTCAACAGGAATCTGACTCCGCGCTGAAAGGCAGGATCGCGACTGGTGAGGCTCCCGGATTCGCGCAAGGCCACCAGCGCCTCTCCGGTGGCGTAAGCGTCGCTCTCCAGGGACGGAAGCTGAGCCCATCCGCCATCGGCACGTTGCATGGCGAGCAGCCCGTCTGCGGCCCGGTGAATCGATTCCTTCCCGGCGTGCGCCCAGCTTATGCCGAGCAGTTGAAAGGCGCGATCGTCGACGGTGCTGGGTTGTGCCCCCTCGAGCCATGCAGCGGCGCGCCGGACGGAGGCCTCCGTGCTCTCCGTCTTCCGTCCGTAAATCTGAATCGCGTGCATGGAAGTGGCGGTCACCTCAAAGTCGCTGGACTCGATCGGCGGACGGTGCGCAAAGATGAACCAGTGGCCGTCTGCCTGCTGATGGTCTACCATGAAGCCCGCGATCGCCTCCGTGGAAGGATTGGGTTGAAAGTTCGCGGCGGCCAGATCCAGCAGAACATAGCTCATCGTGTCGGCATCACCCGGAATGCCTGTGCCGAGAAGCGCGCGATCGCGCCAGCCGTCAATGTAGTTTGCAATCGTCTTCACGCACAGGCGCGCGGTTTCGTCGTTCACCGCGAACCCGCTCTGGCGCGCGGCCGCCAGAGTCATTGCCGCAAAAGCGTTGTTGTGGCAGGAAACGCAGCCGGACTTCCTTAGAAACGCCGCGTCGGTCGACTGTAGCAGAGCAAGGCTCCGTTCGACGGCAGCGCGCACCGTATGCGCCGGCGCGGGCGTGACACTCGCCGCGGAAAACGGATTGCCCGGGCGCGCGCCCGCCTGAATCAGCGTTTCCGCCACGGGGTTCATACCCCGGCTCTCCGCAAAATCCAGAGCCGTGTGCCCTTGCGGATCTCTGGCGTTGACCTCCGCGCCGTGCCGCAGCAGATCCTGAATCAGCGGCACGGAAACGTTATCGGATGCGGCCGCCAGCATCAGCAGCGAGTGGCCGTCGTGGTCTTTGGCATTCGGGCCGGCACCGTGTTCGACCAGTCTTCCCACTGCGCGGGCGTCGCCCCGGGGAGGTGAGACGACTACCGCGGCAAGACTCAAATCTTCCTTACTGCAAGAATTCATGAGCAACTCTAAGCATTCTGAGCAACCGGCCAGAACTGCGTTGTACAAGGCCATGGGGACGGCAGCTTTCACATCCGCTCCATGCTTGAGGAGCAGCTTGACGATGCTGGCGTCAGCCACGTAGGCAGCCTCGGCCAGGGGCGTCACATCCGCACCCAGACCCGGCGAGTGGGCCGAAGGGTTGGCGCCATGCTCAAGCAGGAGTTCGACCACCCCGGAGTTACCACGTTTTCCGGCCGCAATCATCAAGGCGGTCCGCATGCCGCGCGATTGGGCATTCACGTTGGCGCCGTGATCAATCAGAAGCCTGGCCTTTTCTACGTCGTGGGCCGCCCACATCAGAGCCGTCGCGCCTTCATCGTTGGCCATATGCGGATCGGCGCCATCTGCGAGCAGGCGGCGCACGGATTCCGCGTCTCCGTAGAGCACCGCGTACATGAGCGGCGTGGAGCCGCCGGCGCCCTTCAGGTTCCCGATCTTCGGATTGGCGGCCAGCAGGCTACGGAATAGCGCCTGGTCGCCGGCGCGGATTGCCTCCATGATTCGCTCGGCGATAGGATTGGGAGGCGGCGCGGGCGTTGCTCCCGAATACTTGTCGGGCCATGCAGCGCCCTGGTCGATCCACGCTTTAATGATACCGATCTGGGCGGGAGCAAGCGATCCGGCAAGCGGCATCTGCGGTCCATATTCATTGCCCATCAGCCGTAGATAGAGCCGGCTGCCGGCGCTGGTACCCGGCGCAATTACAGGGATGGTCCCTCCGCGCATGGCGTCGCGGCGCCGGTCAAGGCGGAGGCCGCCCATTTGCTGCGACGGGCCGTGGCATCCATAGCAATTGGTCTGGAAGATCGGTTGAACCTCTCGGCCGAAGTCGATCTTATCCGGCGTCTGCGCAACGAGCGCGGCCGCCCCCACAATCAGAAACTTCACAATGCGTTGCTTCACCACGAGGCTCCTCAGTCAGTGCCAGTCACAAGTCGAAGTGTAAGTTGGACCCAGATCTGGTGTTTCGAGGGTGTATTATACATCAACCAGTTCGGCTATTTCGCCGGAATTCGTGCCGGTTGCCAATCGCTACCCCACCGCGACGGCTTTGGTCCCATTCTGAACTTTAATGTGGCGCCTGCCTGAATCTGCTCCCAGGTGATGAGCGGATCATGCAAAGGTTTCCCGTCGAGCGTGGCGGACTGCACGTAGAAGTTCGTGTCTGAGATATTCTCCGCGACGACGCGGAAGGTCGTTCCGCTTTCGAGCCTGATAATCATGCGGCTGTACAGGGGACTCCCGATCATGTACTCGCCGCTGGCCGGATTGACCGGGTAGAAGCCCATTGACGTAAACAGCAGCCAGGCGGACATCTGACCGCAATCGTCGTCGCCATCCAGGCCACCCGCGTCGTACCCATATTCGGCCGCGGCGATCTCCCGCACCTTCGCCTGAGTCTTCCAGGGCTGACCAGCGAAGTCATACAGGTACGCGTAGTGGTGGCTTGGTTCGTTGCTGTGCACGTTATGTCCACCGCTGAAGTGGGCATCCAGCTTGGAGGCATACGATTCTTTGCCGCCCATGAGCTGGATCAATCCTGCCTGGTCGTGCAGCGGCGCCCAAGTGTAGACCCAGGCATCGCCTTCGGTCCAGCCGGAAACCGAGCGATTCTGCGGCGTGTCCTGAGAGCCGCCGATGGGAGCCCAAGCGCCGTCCGATGTTCTGCCGTTCATGAGCCCGAGAGCGGGGTTGAACAGATGGCGATCGTTCAGAGAGCGATGCAGGAAGAACCGGTAATCGTCTGCGCGGCCCAGAGCTTTCGCGATCTGTGCCACGCACCAGTCGTCGTAGCTGTCCTCCAGCGTACGTGATGCGGCTTCATCGGTCTTGTCGGCCGGAACATATCCAAGCTGTTTGTAGTAAGTCAGTCCAGCGCGGGCTTCGTACGGCGTACCTTCTTCGCGGTCGAGCCAGCGCCGCGCAGTGTCTCCGTCGGGCGGAGTCATGGCATCTTTGTAGACAGCCTTCCAGGCTACTTCGCGGTCGAAGCCGTGGAATCCTTTGCGGATGGCTTCCGCGACCAGCGAGTCGGCATGGGTGGCAATCATGATATTCGTGTAGGACGGATTCGGCCATTTCGGCATCCATCCGCCTTCCTGGAAGTTCTGCAGAAGGGCCGTGATCATGCCATCAATGCGCTCCGGCGCGAAGAGAGTGAGCAGGCTGTTCTCGGCGCGGAAGGTGTCCCAGATCGAGTAAGCGGTGTGGCTTTCGCCGTTGTGCACCCGATCGTCGAAGGCGCTGTAATATCGGCCATATTCGGAAAAGATACGCGGGTAAAGCAGCGCGTGATAGAGAGCGGTGTACAGGCGTGTTCTCTCACGATCGGTAGCGCCGTCCACTTCGAGCCGGCCCAGTTTTTCCGCCCAGGCGGCATGCAGCTTCGCACGCACCGCATTGAAATTCCAATCCGGGATCTCATGCCGGAGATTCGCGCGAGCCTGATCGACGCTCAGGAACGAGGTGCCGGCGCGGACTTCCACTAAATCACCAGGGCGAAATTCGGCGAATGCTCCGCGGCTCGCGGACGCGGCCCGGTTCTCAAGGCCGTAGGTCCCCGTGTTCTGTGGAGCCTGCCGGAACTGAACGGCGAAGTAGCCTTTGAAGTTCGGCAGCTTATACGGCCCCAAGTGCGCGTCCATGCGATGCGGGTTGTAGCCGGTGATCTCGCCGGTAGTTCGATCGACGGCGGCAAAGCCCGCGACGCCCGGCCGCGAGACTTCGACGAGCACGCGCGCCACGCCGGTACTCGGAAACTGGAAGCGAAATAGCGCGCAGCGTTCTGTAGCCGTCATTTCGGCGCGGATAAGTGTGCCTTCCGCCGTGCGGAGGGACACTGCATAGTAATCCGGCTTCGCGGTTTCCTCGCTGTGCGAGAAAGCAAGCCGCCGCGCTTCCGGCGTTGTGCGGAGTTTGCCGGCCTGCGGCACCAGTGTGATGTAACCGTAGTCGCCCATCCAGATGGCAGGCTGATGCGTGCCGATGAAGCCGGTGATGGCCTTATCGTCGTACTCATAGGACGTGATGCTGATTTTGTTCTGGCGGCTCTGTGGCGTCCAGTTGGTCATGGCGAACGGAGGAGACACGAACGGCATTGTCCCGCCGTAACCGATTTTGCTTCTCCCGGTTCCGAT
Organism: Bryobacteraceae bacterium; assembly: GCA_035541265.1. Classification (GTDB taxonomy): domain Bacteria; phylum Acidobacteriota; class Terriglobia; order Bryobacterales; family Bryobacteraceae; genus Bog-159. Next base: position 12,604 of record DATKNQ010000083.1, on the reverse strand, counting down.
CAGCGGATTCACATACGCAATCGGATCGCGCTCAGCGGCGAAAAGAGCGGGGGCGAAAAGGAGGCAGACCACAAGTCGAGACATGGATGATCATCTATACTTTATCGAGTCAGGAGCGCGACGCGGAACTCGAAGCTCGCGAGTTGCGTAATCCTTGTACAGAATGTTGCATCGGATTCTCCTGTATGCGACTCTGGCTGCAGCCGGCGCCACAGCCCAAACCGCTATGTTTCGGGGCACCCCCGCTCACTCCGGCGTATACGATTCGCGCGGGCCGGCCAGGCTCGACCTGAAATGGCGCTTCAAGACCGCGGGAAAGGTGCGCTCCTCACCCGCCGTCGTGGGCGGCGCCGTCGTGTTCGGTAGCGAAGATGGCCATCTTTACTGCCTGAACGCCGCTGACGGCGCTCTCCGCTGGAAATTCTTTACAGGCGGAGACGTGAGTTCGTCGCCGGCCGTCGCTGCCGGGGCGGTGTTCTTCACCGGTGGGGACGGCCAACTATATGCGCTCGACTTCGAAACCGGGAAGATCCGTTGGGTGGTGAAAACTGGCGAGCCGCGACCCTGGCTTTATGCGAAAGGCAAGATCCAAACGTGGGATTATTGGCTGCCGTCGCCGGTGATTGCCGATGGCATGCTCTATTCGGGAGCGCTGGATGGACGGGTGCGCGCCGTGGATCCAAGAAACGGCGCCATAAAGTGGCAGTTCGATACGGGCGGCACAATTCGCTCGACACCGGCGGTGCTCGGCGGCGTGCTCTACGCCGGTGACGTGAACGGCCGGTTGCACGCCCTGGATGCGGCTACCGGCGAGGAGAAGTGGCACGCGGAAACCACCCTGGCGGGACAGCCCGGCGGTGAGATCCAGTCTTCCCCGGCGGTCGCCTTTGGGAAGGTCTTCTTTGGAGCGCGTGACGGGTATCTCCACGCAGTGGATGCCGCTACCGGAAAGGAAAAGTGGAAGCTCAGCCACGACGGCTCCTGGGTCAATACCTCGCCGGCTGTAGATGGCGGCTCTGTTTTCTCGGGTAGCTCCGACGGACGTTTTGTGCAAGCGGTTGACGCGGAGACGGGAAAAGAGAGGTGGCGATTCAGCGTCAAGGATCGGGTGTTTTCTTCTCCGGCCGTGGCCCGCGGTACGGTGTACGCCGCCACTCACGGCGCCGATGTCTTCGCGCTCGATGCGGCCACGGGCAAGCAACTCGGGCAGATTCAAACCGAGGGCGCCGTGCAATCCTCGCCTGTACTCGCGGATGGTGTTCTTTACATCGGCTCCGACGACAGCGCTCTGTACGCTTTCGAAGAGCGGCCTCGCAAGATCCGGAAGGCCAACCCGGTGGAAGCCAGGCTGCTCGAAGAGTATGTGGGTGACTACCAGTTCGGCGCCGTACGGGGAGCAGTCAAAATCGACAAAGGGGAGTTGGTACTCGACCTGGGAGCCCTCGGATCGGTGCGCCTCAGGCCGATGTCCGCTGCCCGGTTTTTCTTCGAGCCCGCCGATATCGAAGTTGAGTTCGAGCGGGACGGCGCCGGCAACGTCAGTGGGTTTCAGTTCCAGCAGGGCGACCAGGAGTTCCGCTGGGGCCGGGTGCGCGCGTCGACCGCCCAGTGAGGTTCTTACCCGCACCAGCCGCCGGGAAAAGCTATACCAAGTTCCTTTGCGGCGCGCCACTTACTACTCCCACCTGTCGCCAGGCGAATATGCGGCACCTCCATGCGGGCATTCACCCGTGGACGGGACTTACGGGACGCGGCGTTATCGTGATGATCATGGCTTGGCTCTCCCCTCTGTTCACGCTTGGTGCCTTGCTGTTGCCGTAATTGGCCGGGGCACTGACTCCGCCGGCGTTGAGGTTGCCCTCAACGGTGCGGCCGGAGCAGTACACAGTGGACCTCGAAATCGTCCCAGGCGAGGATCATTTCACGGGATCAGTGGAGATTTCCCTCGCGGTGGCAGAGACGGCCCGGGTCGTGTGGCTGCATGGCAAATCGCTGATCGTGGGGAGCGCGGCGATTGATGCTGGGGCAACCTGGCTGGACGCTAAGGCCGATGCGGCGGGCGGTGACTTCATCGCCATCACCCCACAGCGGGACCTGCCACCGGGAAGCTACATTCTGCGAATTACTTACACGGGCGAGATCAGCCGGAATCTGACGGATGGCGTGTTTCAGCAGCAGCAAGGCGGCGACTGGTACGTATTCACGAGTTCGAGCCGGTAACCGCACGCCGGGCTTTTCCTTGCTTCGATGAACCTTCTTTTAAGACGCCGTGGCAGTTGACGCTGCACGTGCCGGCTAAGCAACAAGCATTTTCCAATACGCCGGTCGAGAGCGAGCAGACAGAAGCGAACGGCATCAAGGCCGTGCGTTTCCGCAGGACCCGGCCGCTGACTTCCTACCTGGTGGCGTTTGCAGTGGGTCCGCTGGAAACAGTGGACACCAAACCGATCGGCCGAAACCGCGTGCCGGGCCGGATCATTGTGCCGCGCGGGCGGCTGGCGGAGGCCTCCTATGCGGTGAGTGTCACGCCATCGCTGATAAGGCTACTGGAGGATTACTACGGAACACCGTATCCTTACGAGAAGCTGGACCAGGTCGTAGTGCCCTTGACGACTGCCTGGGGAGCCATGGAAAATGCGGGTCTGATTGCGTACGGTGATTTTCTGCTGGCGCCGCCGAAGGAGGACACTGAGTTGCGGCAACACTGGCGGAGCCTCGGCATGCTGCATGAGATGTCGCATCAGTGGTTCGGCGACTTAGTAACTACGTCGTGGTGGGATGATATCTGGCTGAACGAGGCTTTTGCCAGTTGGCTTTCGATGGAGCTGCTGAATGCGGCACATCCGGACTGGAAGCTGCGGGCGGAAGAGGTGAGCGGAGCCGGCACCATGCGTCAGGATAGCCTGGCTTCCGCGCGCAAGATACGGCAGCCCATCGAGGCGCCGGGCGATATCGCGAATGCGTTCGACGGGATCACTTACAGCAAAGGCTCCGAAGTGATCGGAATGTTCGAGAACTATGTGGGTCCGGAGGTGTTTCAGAAGACCATCAGGCTGTATTTGAGACAGCATGCCTGGGGAACGCGACGGCGGCAGACTTGCTGGCAGCGCTGGATACGGTGGCGGGCTGGGGCGATGGGGCCGGCGCGAGCAGGTGGCCACCTTCTTCGGGCCGCGCATCGCGGCGCTAAGCGGAGGGCAGCGGGATTTGGATAACGTGCTGGAGGGTATCCGGCTCTGCGCGGTGCGTGCGGAGGCGCTGCGTCCGGGGTTGGCGAAGTTTCTAGCGGCGCAGTAGCCGGAGTGGCTCGGGGTGCGCGGACGTTGTGATGACCCTCCGGCCGATCATTCACCGATCAAGCACCAGTACCCAGTCCTGAAATACCGGAGCCACCGGCGGCTGCCACGCTCCGGTCGCATCCGCTACCGCTGTGCCGGCCGGATGCTCTGCTCCAGTGGCCGGGTTGAAATAGAATGCGCGATAGGAAAGGCCGGGCTCAAGCTGCAGCATCTTGGGTGTGTTCCAAATCGCCGGCATGAAGACGATTCGCAATTCGCGCGCGATCCCCGCGCAATACGGCTGGATATAGTTGCTGGCCGTCCAGTGCGGCTCGACCCATTCCGGATGGGGCACCAACCGCCACCAGGGATAACGCATGAGCAGCGCCTTGGCCCAACCCAGTTGGCGCGATCCGGGCAGTTCGCTGGCCACGCTCCAAGGTGTGTCGCCCCACGAGCGGCCGTGGGGCGAAGGTCCAAAGGGATGCTCCACAGTGTTCACCTGCCAGATGCCATTAGCGCCGTAGGTGTGCCCGGCGGCTCCGCTCAGTATGCAGGACCAGAACATGAAACGCTGCACCTCCTGCCGGCTCTGCTCCAGGATGCCCTCGTAGCAGACCTCGCCATCGATTACGGGCATGGCAGGGCTGGCCGCACGCGAAGCCGTCACCAGCCTGATCGTATTCGGAATACTGGCACGATCGCTGTGGCCCGTTTGTAGCATATCGAAATCCAGCACGGAGACATCTTCCACGGTGCTGCGAGCGCTTTCCGACGGATGAATCGTGATGAGGTGATGATAGGGATCGATGGCGCGCACGTAAGCGCCGATCTCGGTCCAGCCATGCTTCTGCAGCGTTTGGTCGGCCTTTGGAGATGCCGAAAGGTAGTAAGGCATCGTGCCTTCGCCCGCCAGGCACCAGAACACCGGATGCGCGCCCCAGCGCGCGATCAAATATCGCCAGTGCCGTTTCATGCGCTCCAACCCCAGGAGCGGCAAGTAGTATCCCCAGCAACCTACGATGCAAGGAGCAATTCCCTGGTCAACTAAGTGCTGCATGCGCAGGTCGGCCATATCGAAGTATGCCGGGTTGATGCGCGCATAGTCCTTTGCCCAGGGGAAGCCCGCCTCGTTGGCGCCGCGCGGGTCGAACGACGGCATATCCGGATAGAGCCCGGCCACGATTTGGACCACGGTGAAACCTTTGGCTACCCGGTCGGCCGTGAGGCGCTCGAAATCCGCAGGCCAGCGCAAACGTTTCGTCAGCCCCATCCACCAGGTGTCCGCCAACCAAAAGAAGGGCGTACCATCGGCGTGCTCAAAGTAGCGGCGTCCGGGCGCAACACGCACCGGACCGTGGGTCAACAGCGCATTCGCGCCGGCATACGGCAAGACCTCCATCGTGCCGCGCCGCCCGTGCAAATCCGGGTTTGAACGGTCGCTGCAGACCGTCTCGTACGAGTAGCGTCCTGGAGTATCGGCGGCGGATCGCACGCGCCACTCCTGGCCACCCGCCCAAAACCCAGGCACGCGCTGCTCCCGGCCTTGCGGATCGCGCACGACCGCATCCACTTCAATTTCGTTAAAAGGGTCCTGGTACGGCTTCCTGGAAACGAAGATCCATTCAGTCAGCTCGCGAGCCATCATGGCCGGGGCCTGTCCACGAACGTTCCGGCACACCAGCGGGGCAAGCGTCGCGGCGCGGAGAAGGCTGCGCCGCGTAAGCCTTGCGTTGCCTTCGGGCAAGGGATTCACGGGATTGCATGTATCGACGGTTTTCATACTCTGTGGCTTATCGTACTCCCGGACAGGACCGTATCGCTCCGAGAATCACCGCGGACGCGCGTGACTGCCACGGTCGCATCATCTGTCTGGCAGCTCCCGGAAGAGTCGTCCATGGCGCTGAAGATCGAGTCGACCAGATCTTCCACGCGCCGGGAGGCCGGCGACTCCCACGCGGCCGTGGCTTTCAAGAGACCTTCAACTCCCCACTCCTCGCCCTGCAGGTTCCTGGCTTCTATGACTCCATCGGTGCAACAGACCACTAAGTCGCCGGGATAAAGCTGGACGACGCTCTCCTGATAGTTCGAATACGGGAACATGCCAACAGGCGCGCCACCGGGTTCGAGCCAGCGAACCAGGCCGCCGTCTCGAAGAACCACCGGCGGATTGTGCCCGGCATTCACCTAGCGGATCGTCCGCGCCGCCCGATCCAGGCCGCCGCCCGAAGGGAGGACTGGACACTGGAGATCATGAGCGCGCGCTACAGTCTGCGGCGCGGGTGTTCCAGCCGGGACCTTGCATGGACCAATGCTGGACATGGCAGGCCAGCGCCCAATCCTGGCTAACGTCGATCACCACATCGTCTGTCGTCATTCTGCCGCCTCCGCTAGTAGGCCGATCCAGGATGCGCGAAATCGACAACCAGGCCACAATTCGCGCTTCGCGAAAATTTTGGCAGTGGGATGTAGAGAACACTGCTGACAGCTCCGACCACGTCATGAAAGCGCAGACCAGAGTCTGCCCAGCGAGTGCTACAAAAGGAGAAGAAATGACGAGCTTGACGCCATACCTGCTACTCAACGGAACCTGCCAGGGGGCCATGGAATTCTACCAGTCCTGCTTCGGCGGAGAACTGACTGCGACCAAAGTGGAGGATTCAGCGGCGAAGGATCACATGACCGCCGTCAGCAGGAGAAGATCCTGCACGGCCGTCTCAAGAGCGGCTTCGGCCGGACGGGACTCAGACGCGCGGCAACACCGTTTGTCTTTTTCTCGAAGGCGTAGAACACGGGAGATAACGAAATGAAATACATCTTACTGATGTCCGGGAGGAGGGCGGGCGTGGACGGGTATCTCGCCTGGCCGCCAGAGGATCGCGAGGCGCATATGGCCGTCCTCAAAGCCATTGTAAAAGAGCTCACCGAATCCGGTGAATTCGTCGCCACACAAGGCTTAGCCGCACCCCATCAAGCCAAGGTGGTGCGCGGGGAGAGAGACGGGTTGCCGATCACAGACGGGATCTTCCCTGAGTCGAAGGAGTTTCTGCTCGGCTACTGGATCGTTGACGTGGCGACGCCCGAACGCGCCTGCGCCATCGCAGGCCGAATCTCGTCGGCGCCCGGGCCGGGCGGAGTGCCGACGGATATGCCCATAGAGGTCCGGCGGTTGATGGGTCCAGAGTAGGAGGGCGAGGATGAAATACATTTTGATGATGAACACGATGAAGGCTGGGCAGGGGGTCGCGGACTGGCCGGCGGGAGACCTGCAGGCACACATCGCATTTATGTTGAACCTGAATCGGGTCCTTCAGGAATCGGGCGAACTGGTCTCGGCCGAGGGGCTGTCATTTCCCAACCAGGCCAGGCTGGTGCGGGCCGGCCAGGATGGCGTTCCCATTGCCGATGGCGTGTTTCCGGAATCGAAGGAGTTTCTGGCTGGTTTCTGGATCGTCGATGTGGAGACGCCCGAGCGGGCGTATGCGATCGCGGCCCAGGTGTCGGCGGCGCCGGGGCCCGGCGGTACACCCATGAACATGCCGATTGAAGTGCGACCGATGATGAGCGCGCCGCCGGAGATGTGACGAGAGCGCGATGACCAAGCCGTGGGACATGACCTCCGAGCATTTGTTGCGCGAAGTTGCGCCCCTGGTGCTCGGCGCAGTCGCGCGGCGTTTTCGCGACTTCACGCCGGCCGAGGACGCCGTACAGGAGGCCATGCTGGCAGCGTTCACGCAGTGGCCGCAGGATGGCGTTCCCGAGAATCCACGTGGCTGGTTGATGCAGGTCGCGTGCCGCCGCATGACGGACCAGGTGCGCAGCGAGACTGCCCGCCGTGAAAGGGAAACGGCGGTCGCGAGGGAGACGGGGGCGGCGGCGCCGGCCGGCGATATGGAGTCCGACAGCGACCCGGATGACACGCTGATTCTGCTGTTCATGTGCTGCCATCCCGCGATCACCTCGCCGTCGGCGATTGCCCTGACGCTGCGGGCCGTGGGCGGTTTGACTACGGCGGAAATCGCCAAGGCGTTCCTGGTTCCCGAGGCCACCATGGCACAGCGGATCAGCCGCGCGAAGCAAAGTATCAAAGGCTCCGGCGTGCCGTTCCGTCTACCTTCTCCGCAAGAGCGCGCGGAGCGGCTGCCCGCGGTTCTGCGTGTGCTGTACCTGATCTTCAATGAAGGGTACATCAGCAGCATTGGAGCGCATTTGCAACGGCTCGACCTGGCGCGCGAGCCAATCCGGCTGACGCGATGTTTGAGGGAGCTGCTCCCCGGCGATGGGGAAGTGACGGGCCTCCTGGCACTCATGCTGCTGACGGACGCCCGCCGCGCGGCGCGAACCGGACCGGACGATGAATTGATTCCCCTGGACAAACAGGATCGCAGGCTGTGGGATCAGGCCGAGATTTCCGAGGGAACGGAACTGCTGGCCGCGGCGCTGGCGAAGGGATCTGTCGGTCTGTACCAGTTGCAGGCGGCGGTCGCCGCGGTTCACGACGAAGCGGCCCGCAGCGAGGACACGGACTGGCCGCAGATTCTGGCGTTGTACGAGTTGCTGAAGCGCGTGTCTCCCGGCCCGATGGTGACGCTCAATCATGCAGTGGCGATCGCGATGGTGAAGGGGCCTGCAAAAGGGATGGAACTGCTGAAGGCGCTCGACTGCGACGGCCGCCTTGCCGGGCATTACCGCCTGGACGCGGTCCGCGGGCATTTGTGCGAGATGCTTGGCGAGCGTGAAAAGGCTGTCACGCATTACCGCGCCGCGGCCGGGGGGACGACGAGCATTCCGGAACGGAATTATCTGATGATGCAGGCGGCGCGGCTGGAAGCACCGTCGAAGACCGAGAAACTGTCAGGGGAGTAAGGCGCGCAGGTTCGGATTGGGGCCGCAGAACGGGTCTTTGTTGACTTCCCACTTACAGGAGTTCGAGACGAACAAATCCGGGCGGCCGATCGAGGACCCCGCCTGCGACACCGCCTTGCGGGTAACATCTGCAAGCGTCCCGTCGGGATTGTCGTGGAAGGGCTGCGCGGCGGCGCATTTGCAATACGCGGCGAAGGCGCAGTAGCGCCCGCCGCAGGCAGAGCACCCATGAGGCGGGTCAGCCGGGCGGCAGTTGCCGCAGGATTTCGTCGGCAACGTCGGCCACCGCGCGCATCTCGCGCACATCGTGTACACGCACCAGGTGCGCGCCATGCAGGATCGCGGCGGAGACGGCGGCCGCGGTGGCGAATAGCGTTTCCTTTTCCGTGGGATGAGCGAGGAATGATTTGCGCGAGGGTCCGGTGAGGATGGGCAGATCCAGCGCCGCGAGTTCCCGCAGGCGCGCCAGGATCGCGGAGTTCTGTTCCTTACGCTTGCCGAAGCCGAGGCCGGGATCGAGGACGATGCGGGCGCGATCGATGCCCTCGCGGCGGGCACGGCTCATAGTGGCTTCGAGGTCGCGCACGATGGCGCCCATCACATCCGGAAGCGGCGGCAGTTTGGCCCACGTTTCGGGCCGGCCGCGCATGTGATTCAGGATCAGGCCGGCATCGTAATTGGAGACGACGCGCGCGAGGTGGGGCTCGAAGGTGAGGCCGGTCGGATCGTTGATGATCTCAGCGCCGTGCTCCATGGCGCGCTCGGCGACTTCGGCTTTGTAAGTATCGACCGAGACGGGGACTGTCAAGCGGCCGCGCAGGCGCTTGAGCACAGGGATGAGGCGGCGAAGTTCCTCCGCTGCGGATATGGGCGCGGCGCCGGGCCGCGTAGATTCCGCACCCACGTCGATGATATCCGCGCCCTGCTCTTCCATCTCGAGCGCGTGAGCGAAGGCGCGATCGGGGTCGAGGTATTTGCCGCCGTCCGAGAAGGAGTCGGGCGTGATGTTCAGCACGCCGAGGATGGCAGTGCGCTCGCCCAGGCGGATTTCGCGAGATTTCAGTTTCCAGAAGTAGAGCTTGCGCATAGGCTCTCACCAATGTCGCACGTTTAGGCTAACCGTACTCGAAACCGGCGAGAGCAAATGTGTATCGGTCGTGAGGCGCGAGCGGAGGCGCGCCGGCCACACCGGAACGAATCATGCGTACCAGACGCCGCGCGGGCGAAAATCCGAAAGCGCGCGCCAGGCGGACGGCTTCGGTGTTGTGCGGCAGGAGGTCCCAATAGACGGATTGAACAGCGTGGCGCGCGAGGAGCCAGGCGAGCAACACGCGCGCCGTTTCCGGATCGCGGCTGACGCAGGGGCCGAGGTAGAGGGCTGCGGAGCCCGGGCGGGCCATGACGTAACCGCGATCCGCGATGGCGGCAGAACCGTGCGGCGCCAACAGGCCCAGCAGCGCGGAGCGATCGGCGCCGAACGCTTCGCGATCGAGGGCCGCGCATTCAGCGGGCCAGTGTGTCAGATCCGTGACGGCTCCGGCGGCGGCTAGCGCGTGCCAGCGCTCCACTCGCGATTCTTCCGCGAAACCGAACTCGCGGTAGAGGGGCGCTCCGAATTCGGTGGCGTCGAGCTTAATCCACGCGATGCCGCGGGCAGACAGAGCTTCGAGGGTATGCTCGAGCAACTGGCGCGCAAAGCCGCGGCGGCGGTAGGCCGGATCGGTCAACACCATGCCGGCCCAGGCCAGCCTGGTTCCATAGCAGACGGCCGTGGTGGTGGCTGCCAGCGTGCCGTCGCACTCCAGGCCGAAGCAGGTCTCGGGCGCGATTTCGAGCAGGGTGCGCCAGTCGTTTTCAGTTTGGTTCCAACCTGCGGCTGCTTTGATGCGCATGGCGGCGGGCACATCCGCCGCGGTGAGTGCGCGGATGACCGGCGCCCTTATGCGGCTCCCCGGCGCGCCGTGACGTCCGCCTGCTCTTCACGCGCCAGATTGGCGGCGTGTCCGGCCAATTCATTGAGGCCCACGATCACCAGGTCTTTTTCGAGATCTTCGCCGCTCGCGACCATTTGCTCTAAATGCAGCGCGGCGAGCCGGGCGCACCAGGCGTCGTTCAATTCGTGGCCGGTGCGGCGGCTTAGCTCGACCAGATCGGCATGCGGCATGGCGATCTGCTTTTCGAGCCGCGTCCCCTCGCTTTCGAGCACGAATTTCACGTCCACGGTGTCGCTATGACGGATCGAAATGGCCGTCTGCAGCCACTTGAACAGCGCCTGCCACTTGCGGCCGAACGGATCGGGACCCACTTCAAACTGGCGAAAATTCAGCATCAAGGTTATCTTACTTCATTAGACACCATGAGCGACCTAACGAAGGAACTCGACATTGGCTGCGCCATCGCGCGGCAGGCAGGCGAAATCGCGATGCGCTATTACCGAACTGGCATCAGGGCGGATTCCAAGCCGGATGACTCACCTGTGACGCGCGCGGACCGCGAGTGCGAACAGGCGATCGCGCAGGCGCTGGAGGAGGCTTTCCCGGACGATGGTCTGCTGGGCGAGGAAGGCGCGGAGAAGCCGTCACGCAGCGGGCGGCGCTGGATCATCGACCCGATCGACGGCACGCGCGATTTCGTGCGCGGCAATCCGGCATGGGCGAATTTGATCGGGCTGGAGGCGGACGGCGAAGTGGTGGCTGGTTTCGCCAACATGCCGGCGTTAGGCGAATTGTTTTGGGCGGTGCGCGGCGGAGGGGCGTTCGTCAACGGCGAGCGGATCCACGCTTCGGGAATCGACAGCGTCGGCCAGGCGGTGCTGTGTATCGACGCGCTCAATTCCGCCGCGCGGCAGCCATTCGGATCGCGCCTGGTGAGTTGGATAGAGCCTTTCTGGGCGGTGCGCAGCATGGGCGGGTGCATGGATGCGCTGATGGTAGCGCGCGGCCAGGCGGAGATCTGGATCGAGACCAACGGCAAGGCTTGGGATTTCGCGCCGCTGAAGATTATCGCGGAAGAAGCGGGCGCGCGCTATTTCGATTTCACGCGGCAATCGACGATTTACGGGGGCAACTGCGTGATTTACGCGCCGGGATTGGAGGAGACGGTGTGGAGCTTTCTCAACAACGGGTGACGGCGCCGCTGGCCGCGGCTGTGTTTGGGCTGGCGGCCATAAAGCTGGCGTTACATCTGTACGCGGCGCACAACTACGGCTACTTCGTCGATGAGCTGTACTACCTGGCTTGCGGGCAGCATCTGGCGTGGGGATATGTGGACCAGCCGCCGCTGATCGCGCTAATCGTGGCGGGCGAGCGGGCTCTGTTCGGCGCATCTCTACAGTCGATTCGTTTTCTGCCCGCGGTCGCCGGAGCCGCCCTGGTGCTGCTTACCGGGCTCATGGCGCGCGAGCTAGGCGGGCGGCGCTTCGCGCAATGGTTCGCGGCGCTGGGGGTGCTGGTGGCGCCGGCGTTTCTGGCGCTCGACAGCCTCTGCTCCATGAACGCCTTCGAGTCGCTGTTCTGGATGGGCTGCGCGTGGGTGATCATGCGCATCATCCGCACCGGCAATCCAAAGCTGTGGCTGTGGTTCGGGGTGTTGGCCGGGATCGGGCTGGAGAACAAACACTCGATGCTGATCTTCGGATTCGCGGTGCTGGCCGGCCTGATGCTGACGCCGGAGCGCCGCCTGCTGCGATCACGGTGGTTTTGGATCGCGGGTGGAATCGCGTTTCTGATTTTTCTACCGAATCTGCTCTGGAACGTGCAGCACCATTTTCCGTTCGTCGAGTTGCAGGAAAACATCCGGCGCTCGCATCGCAATGTGGATCTGACGCCGCTCAGTTTTATGGGTCAGGAGATCGCCGACATGCTGCCGCTCACGCTGCCGCTTTGGCTGGCGGGGCTTTGGCATTTCCTGTTCCACCCGGAGGGCAAGCCATTCCGCGCGCTGGGGTGGGCATGGCTAATCACGATGGCGGTGATCATGGTCATGAATCCGCGCGTGTATTACGCTTTTCCCGCGTTCCCGATGCTGTTCGCCGCGGGCGCCGTGCGGTGCGAAGCGTGGCTCGCGGCTCCCAGATGGCAGTGGGTGAAGCGTACCTGGACCGTATCGCTGATCGTGGGCGTCGCGGTGGCCACGCCGTATGCCGTACCGGTCTTGCCCGTGGAGACTTACATCCGGTACCAGAAGGCGCTTGGATTGGAACCGCCGAAGATCGAGACGCACAAGCTGGGGCCGCTTCCGCAGATCTACGCCGATCAGTTTGGCTGGAAAGAGATGGTGGCCGCGATCGCCAAAGTGTACGACGCGCTGCCGCCGGACGTGCGCGCCAAGACTGCGATCTTCGGCCAGAACTACGGGCAAGCGGGCGCCGTGGATTTATTCGGCCCGAAGTATGGACTGCCGAAAGCCATCAGCGGCCACCAGAATTACTTCTTGTGGGGACCGCGCGGCTACACGGGCGA
>DATKNQ010000082.1:0-3350 GCA_035541265.1 Bryobacteraceae bacterium | reverse complement strand
TTCTGTGGTAGCTTCGGAGAAACCAGCCGGACTCTACCGACCCCACGGAAGCCGTATGCAGCCGAACGATAGCGTTACCACGCTGAACCATCTTTTCTTCTACCACCTCGATCGCTATCGCTACGACCGCCTGCTGAGCTTTCACAATCGCGGCGAACTGCTGGCCTGGTCCTCCGACCGCTTCGCGCACGAAGTCTTCGCCCTCCGCCAATTCCTCCTCGCCGCCGGACTCGAGCCCGGCGACCGCGTGGCCGTGTTCTCCGAAAATCGCCCCGAATGGCACATCGCCGATTTCGCCGCGCTGCTGGCCCGCCTCGTGGTGGTGCCGATCTACAACACCCTGTCACCCGCCCAGATCGCCTACCAGTTGCGCCATAGCGGATGCCGCGCCGCCATCGTCGCCGGTGCCCGCCAGTGGGAAATCCTCGGGCCGCTGCGCGCCGAACTGGCCGAAATGCAGACCGTCGTCAGCATGGAAGCCACCCCCGGCGTCTACGATTCCCTGCCGCGCATCGCCGCCGCCGCGCCGCCTTTCGCCGCCGCCGCGGTCCAACAAATCCGCGACGCAGCCCTAGCCGCCAACCCCGGCGATCTGGCCACCATCGTCTACACTTCCGGCACCACCGGCACGCCCAAAGGCGTGATGCTCTCGCACGCGAACATCGTCTTCGATCTGCACGGCGCCCTCGCGCGCGTCCCTTCGAACACCGCGCATCAGGCGCTCTCCGTGCTGCCGCTGCCGCACGTCCTCGAGCGCACCCTCAGTTACGGCTACTTCCATGAAGGCGTCCGCATCGCCTATGGCGATCCGCACGACCTGAAGGAACTGCTGCCCATCCATCGCCCCGATATCATCGGCGTCGTCCCCCGCATCCTCGAGAAGATCAAAGAGGCCGTAGAAGCGACGATGGCCCTCATGCCGGCCCACCGCCGCGTGATCGGCGAAAAACTGATCGCCGCCGCCGTGGCCCGCGCCCGCAAACAACTGCTGGGCGAACCCGCGCCGCTCTCCGCCGTCCTCGCGCCGCTCGCCAACCTGCTGGTCTTCCCCAAAGTCCACCAGCAGTTGTACGGCCTGAAATACTTCATTTCCGGCGGCGCTTGGCTCAATCCCGATCTCGAAATCTTCTTCCGTGCGGCCGGCTTCGAAGTGCTGCAAGGCTACGGCATGACCGAGACCTCGCCCGTCATCACGCTCAACGAATTCCACCGCGAAAAGATCGGATCGGTGGGCCGTGTGCTCGATGGCGCCGAAGTGCGCCTCAGCCCCGATGGCGAAATCCTCACCCGCGGGCCGCACGTCATGCTCGGCTACTACAAAGACGACGACGCCACTCGCCAGGCCTTCACCGAAGACGGCTGGCTGCACACCGGCGATCTCGGCAGCATCGATGCCGATGGATCCGTTACCATCACCGGCCGCCGCAAAGAAATCCTGGTGCTGTCGAATGGCAAGAACATCGCCTGCGCGCCGCTCGAACACGCCCTCGCGCACAGCCCCTATATCCAGCAGGCGCTCATCGTGGGCCACGGCCGCAAATTCGTCACCGCCTTCATCGTGGCCCATCCCGAGCACGTCATGCGCGTCGCCAGTCAGCACGGCTTGGCCTGCGACCGCTACGATGAATTGCTGCTCGCGCCCCCCGTCGTGGCCCTGTTCCGCCAGGAGCTGGAAACCCTGCAAGCCGACTTCTCCTCCTTCGAGCGCGTCAAGCGCTTCTGCTATTTGAAGGAGGAAGCCCTGCTCGATATCGAACTGGTCACTCCCACGCAGAAAGTGCGCCGTTCGGTACTGGAGCGTAAGTACGCGGACTGGATCCGGCAAATGTACCAGCAGGAAGAACCTATAGTCATTCCGCTGCCTGAAAAGGCGGTGCCAGCCGGCAGTTATCAAACATAATAGAAAGAGTCGAACGGAGATCCCCCGATGCCTGAACAAACACTCGTGAAGTGGAACGAAGAAACCATCCTGGAGCACTTGAAGAAGATCGCCCGCGAGCAACTGAACCTGACACCGGATCAGCTTGAGGCGATCGGCCCCGAAGCCCCCCTGATGGATGCTCTCCAACTGGACTCGCTGGCGCAAGTCGTGCTGGTGACCACCGTCGAACAGGATTTCGGTTGCGCTTTCGGCCTGGAGCAGTGGCAGCAACTGGTCACCGTTCAGGATCTGGTGAAGATGATCGCCGGCCGCGTTTGCGAAGCGGAGCCGCAGGCATGAGTAGTCTGACGCTCAAAGGCGCCACGCTGCCCGAAATCCTGCTGAACCTGGAAACCTGTACGCGCTGGGGCGCGCGTTTCGTCGCGCCCAACGAAGAGGCCACCTTCTATCCCTATCAGGACGTCCTGCGCCGCGCCCAGAAAGCCGCCGCCATGTTGCAGGCCGAGGGCCTGCAGCGCGGCGACCGCGTGGCGCTCATCCTGCCCACCTCCATCGAGTTCTTCGATTCCTTGCTCGGCGTGCAGCTCGCCGGCGGCATCCCCGCCGCGCTCTATCCGCCCTTCCGCCTGGGCAAGCTCGACGAGTACTTCGCCCGCCTGCGCAAGATGCTCTCGAAGATCGGCGCCAAGTACCTAATCACCGATGGCCGCATCCGCAAATTGCTGGGCCCTGGCGTGGTGGGCGTCGAATCCCTGCGCGAGGTTCTCGAAGCCAAGGACCTGCAAACCGGCAACACCCGCTGGCAGCCGGTCGACGTGGATCCCGATCAAGCCGCCTTCCTGCAATTTTCCTCCGGCACCACGGTCGAGCCCAAAGCCGTGATGGTGACGCACAACAACCTGCTCGCCAATCTCACCATGATGCAGCACGCGCTCGTCTATCGCGGCGAGGACGAAATCGATAACGGCTGCGTCTGCTGGCTGCCGCTCTATCATGACATGGGCTTAGTCGGCTGCCTCTATCTGGGCATGTATTATCCAGGCACCGTGACTTACATGGGTCCGGATACGTTCCTCGCCCGCCCGGCTATCTGGCTGCGCACTCTTTCGCGCTATAAATCGGCCATCTCACCCGCGCCGCATTTCGCCTACAGCCTGTGCGCCACCAAGATCAAAGACGAAGAGATGGAGGGCGTCGACCTATCGCGTTGGCGCGCCGCACTGAACGGCGCCGAGCCGATCGAGTCCGACGGAGTGCAGCGCTTCGCCGAGCGCTTCGCGCGTTGGGGCTTCAAGGCCAACGCCATGACGCCGGTCTACGGTCTGGCCGAAGCCGGCCTCGGCGTGACATTCACCGAACTCGACGATCTGCCGCGCTTCACCGAGTTCAGCCGCGAAGGTTTGTGGAACGGCGGCACCGCGCACTTAGGCGAAGGCCGCCGCATCGTATCCGTAGGCAAGGCGCTGCC
>DATKNQ010000081.1:0-2866 GCA_035541265.1 Bryobacteraceae bacterium | reverse complement strand
GGTGCTGATGACCAGCCTGGCCATGATCGCCGGCATGATCCCCATGGCGCTGGCCTTTGGGGCAGGCGGCGAGGAGACGGCGCCGCTCGGCCGCGCGGTGATCGGCGGCCTTGCGGCGGCCACGCTTGCCACCCTCTTTCTCTTACCCATGGTCTTCGGGCTCGCGCAACGCAACGCGTCCACGCAATCACGATCGCTCGATCCGGAAGATCCAAAGAGCCGGTGGTTCGATCTTCGCAAGGAGGTAGCGCCATGAGGACGGTCCTGGTTACACTGGCGGGCTTTGCATTGCTGACGGCAGGTTGCAATTCGGGCTCGACGGACAAAGGCGGCGGAACCGCGGTGGCCGCTGCGAGCGGGCCAACCAGCGTAAGCACTGTTGTGGTCGAATCGAAGAGGCTCTCGACCACCATCGCGCTGCCGGCGCAACTGGAGCCGTACGAGCAGGTCGACATCTATCCCAAGGTGACCGGATTCGTGGAGACCGTGACCGTCGATCGCGGATCGCGGGTGAAAGAGGGGGAGGTTCTGGTTCGGCTGACCGCGCCCGAACTGGTCAGCCAGCGGTCGCAGGCCGAAGCCGCGGTGCGCGCCGCAGAATCGCAACTCGCCACCGCAAAGGCAAAGCTGGCATCCGACCACGGGACCTATGAACACATGCAGGCAGCGGCGAAGACACCCGGCGTCCTGGCCGAGAACGATGTTGCCGTCGCCGGACAAACGGTCAGCGCTGACGAGGGCCTGGTGGATGCGGCGGAGCAAAACGTAGTCGCCGCGCGCGACTCGCTGAAGAGCGTAAGTCAGGCGGAAGCCTATCTCACCATCACGGCTCCTTTCTCAGGCGTGGTCACCACGCGCAATCTGCACCCGGGCGCGTTGATCGGGCCAGCATCGGGCGCGGGCGGAGCGCTGCCGATCCTGCAAATCGTGAATGACCGGCGGCTCCGCCTCGTCGTGCCCATTCCCGAGGCGCAGGTGGGCAGCATGAAGGTGGGCCAGCCGGTTTCCTTCACCGTGCCCGCGTATCCGGGGAAGACATTCACCGCGCCCATCGCGCGCATCGCCGATGCCTTGGATGTGAAGTCGAGAACCATGCCGGTGGAACTTGATGTGAAGAACCTGGATGTGAAGCTGTCCCCGGGAAGCTTCGCTACCGTGAAGTGGCCGCTCGATCGCGGGTATCCCACGCTGTTCGTCCCCACAACCGCCGTCACCAACGATCAGCAGCATACATTCGTGATCCGCGTCCGCAGCGACAAGGCCGAGTGGGTAACGGTGCAAACGGGACAGACGGTGGATGGAGAACTGGAAGTGTTCGGCGATCTCGCGGCCGGAGACCAGGTGGTAAAGATCGCGACCGATGCAATCCACTCGGGCGATGCGGTGCGGGTGCAGGCGCCGTCCGCAGCCCGCTAGCTGACTTCCATAAATCTTGTCATCCTGGGGACCCTGACCCTGAGCAAACGCGAAGGGGAAGGGAAAGAGACGAAGGGCCTGCTTTTGGGTCCGTGACTGGTATCACTTACAAGATTTCAAACCCAGCTTGACCATAGATTGCAATTCCGCGCACAACGGGAACAGGCTTCTATGTTCAACCGCCGGGAATTCATGACTGCGGGCGCATTGGCGGGCGCCGCACTGGCTGCCTCAACGGGCTGCCGGCGAACGAACTACGGCTTTCTCGACGAGCACCAAGCCGCCACGCTGGCGGCCATCTGCGACCAGGTCATTCCGGCGGACGACTTTCCCAGCGCTTCCCAGGCCGGCGTTCTCAACTACATCGATCTGCAGTTGCTCGGCCACTACCGCCGCCACCAGAAACCCTACCTCGACGGCCTCAAGCAAGCGGACCAGCTTAGCCGGGACCGCTTCGGCATCGACCTCGCGAGCGCATCCCCACAACAGCAGTTCGAGATCGTAAGCGCCATCGAAAAAGACAACCAGCCGTTCTTCGACCTGGTCCGCGCGCACACCATGCAGGGCTACTATGGAACGCCGCGGCACGGCGGCAATCGCGATGCCGTGAGCTGGCGCATGTTGGGCCTCGACGAGCCGCCCCTGCGCGGCCGCGCCCAGTACGACTTCACCGCGGAGACGAAGCGATGAAGCATGTGAATGCAGTCATCGTCGGCGCTGGCGCGGCCGGAGGCATCGTCGCCAAGGAGTTGGCCACCGCGGGCCTCAGCGTCGTTCTCCTGGAGCGCGGCAAGTGGTACACAGCGCACGATTGCCGCAAGGACGACCTGCGCAATCAACGCACCACCGTACTCGGCAACGCATTCGGACCCGACGACGACGGCAACCCCCGCATCGCTGTGGATGCCAACGGCACGATCCACGCCATTCTGCCCAGCGAGGGCGGCTACAACAACAACGCCGCATGCGTGGGCGGCGGCACGCTGAGCTACGGCGCACAGGCGTGGCGCTACATGCCGCAGGATTTCCGCATGCGCTCCACGTACGGCGCGACGGAAGGCAGTTCGCTTGAAGACTGGCCCATCTCCTACGACGATCTCGAGCCGTTCTACGAGAAGGCTGAATACGAGATCGGCATTTCCGGCGATTACTCCGCCACGCCGTTCAAGGGACCGCGCAAGCGCGACCTGCCCATGCCACCGCTGCCGCCCAATCGCGAGTTCTCCATCCTGGAGCCGGCGGCCAAGCGGCTGGGGCTGCATCCTTTCCATCTGCCCATGGCGCGCAACAGTGTTCCCTACAACGGGCGCGGGCCGTGCATGCGCTGCCGCTGGTGCTGCGGATTCGCCTGCGAAGTGGACGCCAAGAATGGCTCGCAGAACACGGTGATCCCGGTTGCGCTTGCCACCGGCAATTGCGAACTGCGCACCGAGTGCATGGCAACCTCGAT
>DATKNQ010000080.1:0-4671 GCA_035541265.1 Bryobacteraceae bacterium | reverse complement strand
AAACGGCAGGCCGGAATCGATCCCGGTGAGAACGCGGTTCAGCGCCGGCGCCACTTCCGCCGCAGGCAACCCCGAACGAACCACCAGCGTGGTGTCGCTCGCGTACAACTGGGCCAGCGGGAGGAACATCGCTGCCTGGGGCAGCTCCGTAAGCGAGTCGTACTTGCCATCCTCGATCAAGCCGACCACTTCGTATGGCTTGCCGTCGCCCCAGAGAAAGCGCCGCCCCACCGCAGCCACATCCCCGAACACGCGGCGCGCGAAAGTCTGGTTGACGATGGCTACCTTGGGCGTATCGGGCCCATCATCCCAGGTAAAGTCGCGCCCGGCCAGAAGTTTCGTTTGCGCCGCTTTCAGGTACCCGGGCGAAATGGAGAAATAGTGCGCCACCGTGGCGCTGTTCGAACCTCGCCGATCCGTCGTGCCTTCGCGATATACGGGTGAACTGCTGCCTCCGCTGCCGAGAGGCGTCTCGTCGATGGTGCCCACCGCCGTAACACCGGGTATGCGCGCCGCCTCCTCGATCATCCGCCGCTGCACCGGAAACGCAGTCTTGTCTGTGTAGCCGCCCGCATGCATGTCGGCCAAAGCGAGGACTGCGCCCTGGGGCACAAACCCCGGGGAGGAGTGCAGCGCATGTTCCATGCCGCGCAGCGACACCAGCGCCGCCGTCACCAGCAGCGCGCATACCGCGATCTGCGTGCCGAGCAGCACATCGCGCACGGTGAGCCGGCGAATCGCTCCGGCGGGCGCAGCGCCGCTCCTCATGGCCTGCATCGCGTCGGTTCGCCAGATCTGGCCGGCCGGCAACAGTCCTGGAAGGATACCGCTGGCCATCGTAAGCAGCAGAGCGGTTGTGTACACGCGCACATCCGGAAGCACCGTTACATGGATGGGGAATTGCGCGATCGGTTGCCAGCGCGTGAGCGCCCCCAATAGCGATGCGGCAATCAGGGTTCCCGCTATGCCGCCGGCCAGAGAGATCAGTGCCGCCTCCATCAGTACGCGCCGCAGCAGCCGCCAGCGCGTCGATCCGATGGAGAGGCAAATGGCCAGTTCCCGGGTACGGTCGGCCGCGCGCGCCCCAAAGATACCCGCCAGGTTGACGCACGCCGCCACCAGCACCAGCAGCGCGAGCACCATGATGACAGCCAGGAAGGGCCGCGCCGGTCCTCCCAGCATATCGCCCATCAGGCCCGGCTTCACCAGGCGCGCCGTCAGCCCGTCATCGTCGGAAGGATACTCCCGCGTCATCTGGCGGGCTACCGCGACAAGGTTGTCGGTTCCCTGTTGCGGCGTGAATCCCGGCTTGAGCGCGCCGATGACGAAGAGGTTGTGAGCGCTCCGTTTGGTCAGGAAATTGAACCCGTCGACCTGTTCCTCGTTGACCATGGGCATCCAGAAATCCGGCCAGAGAAAGATTTCCGTGCCGTTAAACGTCGGCGGCGCCACCCCGATAATCGTGAAGGGGTGCTTGTTCAAATCCACCTTCATGCCGATGACGCGCGGATCGGCGTTGAAATGCGTACGCCAGAACCCGTCGCTCAACACGATGTAAGGGGCGGAATTGGGACCGTGTTCGTCGCTCGAGTGGAAGAAACGGCCCAGCGCGGGCTGCACGCCCAGCATGTCGAAGTAATTGCCCGTTGCTTCTTCCAGCCAGCAGAGCCGAGTCGATCCCGCGCTGCTCAGGCCCGCGCTGCCGATCCGGTAAGCGGCCATATCGCTGAACGTGGAATTACGGGCGCGGAAATCCAGGTAATCCGGATACGACTGGCTGAAATTGCCCTGCTCCTGGTGCTCGATCTGGAACAGCCGATCGGCGCCGGCCACATTCAGGGGCCGGAGCAGGATCGCATTCAGGACGCCGAAGACGACCACGTTGGCGCCGATACCGACGGCGAGGGTGATGATCGCGGTGAGAGCGAAGCCGGGCGAGCGCCACAACTGGCGCGCCGCGTAGCGCAGGTCGCGCAGGACGTTGTCCAGGTCGAGGCTCACATCTGCCGCCGTTACCCGCTCCCGGGTCACGGCGGGATTTCCGAACATAAGACGGGCCTCGCGGCGCGCTTCCTCGGGCGACATGCCACGCGCGATGTTGTCGTCCGTGCGCATGGCCATGTGCGCTTCCAGTTCGGCGGCAATGTCATTGTCGATGCGAGAGCGACGGAACAGATTGCCGAAGCGCCGAAACATGCCCATGACTTGCCTTCCTCCAACGGGGTGCCCAAGATCTCGCTTTTGAGACCTGGGTGGGATCTACGCGTACCGCAACACCGCCCGCACGCCCTTTACGAGTTGATCGAAACTCTCCTCGGCCTGCGCGAGCTGGCGCCGGCCCTGGGCGGTGAGCTTGTAGTACTTTGCTTTGCGATTGGTCTCCGTCAACGACCACTCCGACGTGATCCAGCCGCTCTGCTCCATCCGGTGCAGGGCGGGATACAGCGATCCCTCCTCCACCCGGAGCAGATCATCCGATGCGCGGTGAATGTGCGTGACAATGCCATAGCCATGCAGCGACCCGGCTGTGGCCAGCGTTTTCAGGACCAGCAGGTCCAGCGTCCCCTGGAGATCGTTCTTCGGCATGAACCTCATCCGTCTGCTGGAATATCAGTACCAAGCAGTCTAGGCATAGATGACTATGGATGTCAAGAAAGACAGTGAAACAAGTGAAAAAGTGAATGAGTGAAAAGGAGGAACAGGCCTGGGAGATCGACCGTGGTCCAATGCGTCTGGCTCCTTCACTCATTCACTTCCTTCACTTTTTTCACTGCCTTCAGGCGCGCTATGCTTTTCCTTTGAGGTATCTCGCATGACCCAGGCCGCATCCCGCCCACAACTTGCCCACTTGACTGCCACGCTCGACGAACTGCGCGCCAGGGGAACGCATTTCAGCCTGCGCATCCTCGAGGACCAGCAGGCGCCCGTCTGCCATTACGACGGCAAGGAAGTCATCAACCTCGCCAGCAACAATTACCTGGGCTTGTGCAATCACCCGAAGCTGGTGGAGGCCGCGCTGAAGGCCACGCGCGAGCTGGGCGTGGGTTCGGGCGCGGTGCGCACGATCGCGGGCACGATGCGCATCCACATGGAGCTGGAAGAAAAGATAGCGCGGTTCAAAAACGTGGAAGCCTGCGTAGTATTCCAGAGCGGATTCGCCGCCAACGCCGGCACCGTGAGCGCGATCCTCGGCAAAGACGACTTTATCCTCTCCGACGAGTTGAATCACGCCAGCATCATCGACGGCGCGCGTCTTTCACGAGCCAAGATCAAGGTGTTTCGCCACAAGGACGTTGCCCATTGCGAAGAACTTCTCCAAGAAGTCCAAAAAGAACCGGGACACAAGCTGGTGATCACCGATGGGGTGTTCTCGATGGACGGCGACATCGGGCCGGTGGACAAACTCGCCGCGCTGGCCGAAAAGTATGGCGCCATCATGATGGTGGACGACGCGCATGCTTCGGGTGTGCTGGGCCGCAACGGCCGCGGTTCGATCGACCACTTCGATATGCACGGCCGCGTGGATGTGCAGGTGGGCACGCTGTCGAAGGCGATCGGCGCGCTGGGCGGGTACGTTTGCGGATCGAAAGAACTGATTGATTTCCTCTATCACCGCGCGCGCCCGTTCCTGTTCTCCACGTCGCATCCGCCATCGGTGGCGGCCACCTGCATTGCGGCGTTCGACCTCCTGGAGCAGGAGCCGGAGCGCATCGAGCGGCTCTGGTCGAATACGCGCTACTTTCAGGATGAGCTCAAGGGCGCCGGATTCAACATTGGCGGAGTCAACACGCCGGCCACCGAAACTCCCATCACGCCGGTCATTGTGGGCGAGGGCCGGGCGGCCATGGAGTTCTCGCGCGCGCTGTTCGAGGAAGGTGTCATGGGTACCGGGATCGCGTTTCCTACCGTGCCGGAAGGCAAGGCGCGTATCCGGCTGATCGTCACCAGCGAGCACACACGCGCGCAGCTCGATCAGGCACTCGAAACGCTGGAACGCGTAGCGCGACGGATGAACCTGCTGGGGTAGGGCCTGGCCGCCGATGCCGAGGCACTGTCGCGGCGTCGGAACTCTGTACTATAGGAGCATCCGGTCACATTCGTCTCAGCGCGCCGGCATTCCGGGGAATCCGCCATGATCGCTCATCTCCGCGGCAAGCTCATTCACAAACAGCCGGGCCAGGCCATCATCGAAGCCGCCGGCGTGGGCTACGACGTCACCATCTCCGTGCCCACATTTACGGGGTTGCCGGTGGCCGGCGCCGAGACTTCGCTGCACATCTTCACGCAGGTAAGCGAAGATCAGATCGCCCTGTTCGGATTTCAGGATCGCGAAGAGAAGCGGCTGTTCGAGAGGCTGATCACCGTGAGCGGCGTGGGGCCGAAGCTGGCCATCAAGATGCTGAGCGGGCTGTCGCCGGAACGCACCGTGCAAGCGATTCGCAGCCAGGATCATGCGCAGTTGACGCGCATTCCCGGGGTGGGCAAGAAGCTGGCCGAGCGGCTGGTGGTCGAATTGAAGGACAAACTCGACGACTTCGCCGTGGCGCCGGCGCCGACGGGCGTGCGAGGGCCGGCGGTGGACGATGTGCTTTCGGCGCTTGTGAATCTCGGCTACCAGCGCGCCGCCGCGGAGAAGGCCATTGAGAACGCGATCGCCAAGGACAAGTCGCT
>DATKNQ010000079.1:0-21283 GCA_035541265.1 Bryobacteraceae bacterium | reverse complement strand
ATCGAAACTGCGGAACTTGACCTTGGGGTTATTCTTGGCCAGCACCTTGGTGATGGCGGCGGTCAGCGTAGTCTTGCCGTGGTCGATATGTCCGATGGTGCCGATGTTGACGTGCGGCTTGCTGCGATCAAATTTTTCTTTAGCCATGATGCCTCCTTCGTCGGCGGTGCTGGGTTCTCCAAAGCGGGTGCTGGGTTCTGGGTCCTAGGTGCTGGCCTACTCTCCGCAGACGGGAGAGCACTTGCCAGCACCCAGCATCTAAAACCCAGCACCCTCCGTCACTCTCATGTAAGAGGATTCCAACAGAACAAAACTGGAGCCGTTGACCAGGATTGAACTGGTGACCTCGTCCTTACCAAGGACGCGCTCTACCAACTGAGCTACAACGGCCCGTAAGACTCGGCGCTGTGTGCGGCTGGAACTGGTGGACGGGGGAGGATTCGAACCTCCGTAGCCCGCAAGGGGCGACAGATTTACAGTCTGTTGCCATTAGCCGCTCGGCCACCCGTCCAAACTTCGAGACGCACTCCTACTGCTGCGCTTTCGCCTGAACCATCAGTGTACCAAACCGGCGGCCTGGTTGCAGCCGAGTCGAAATGCTGCAACGGAAAAGTGGTGTATCCTTGGACTGTTCCATGCGATGCATTTGCGCGTTCGTGTTGGCGGCGTCGATCGGGGCGAGCTGGAATGCTCAGGGTCAGGCGCCGCCCGTTATTCGCAGCGAGACCAGGCAGGTCCTGGTTCCGGTGGTGGTGAACGACCGGCATGGCCACAACGTTCCGAACCTCAAAGTGTCCGAT
The DNA here is from genome assembly GCA_035541265.1 of Bryobacteraceae bacterium. Taxonomy (GTDB): domain Bacteria; phylum Acidobacteriota; class Terriglobia; order Bryobacterales; family Bryobacteraceae; genus Bog-159. The sequence goes on along the minus strand of DATKNQ010000079.1, from coordinate 20,483 downwards.
TTTGAGGTGCTCGAAGACGGCAAGCCTCAGCGTATTGTGGCTCTGGGAACGGAAAGCAGCGGCGGCGTACCGGTCCCCGTCGATGGGTCGGCTGTTCCCAGTCCGGTCGCCACGGGCGGACCTGCGGCTGCGGCGAACAATGCGGCCGCGCCGCAGGCATCGTACTTGATCCTGGTGGACACGCTGCACTCCTCGTTCGCCAACTTCGGCCGCGTCCGTGAAGCCCTGGTCAAATTCTTCGCGAAGGAGCCGCCCGCCGATGCGCAATTCGCCGTCATGGCGCTGGGGCGTGAACTGCACGTTGTCCAGGATTCCACGCGCGACATGCACGCGGCTCTTGATGCGGTGCAGGCGAGCCGTTTCGCCAACCTGATTCTGGACTCCGAGGCGTCCAATCTGGCGGTGTCGGCTGAGCAGTTCACGGCCCTGATGCGGCAGTATTGTTCGCTTTGCTTTTGCGAAAGTGGCGGGCAGGTCGGGAAAATACGACAGGAGATGCCCGAGTGCCCCGCTACGCAGAACCGTGTGCAAGCTTTCCTCACGGTGTACGGCGAGAGAGCCTATGTGCTGAATCAGGCATTCCTCGAACGCTTGCGGGAGGTCGTGCGAGCTACCGCGACCATACCAATGTCACGCACGATTGTGTTTGTTTCCGACGGCTTCAACCGTTTCCCGGGCCGCGAATTGTACGCCATCTTGTTGGGATACGGCCCGCAGAACCGCACGTTCGAGTTTAACTCGCGCGATACGCAACCCGAGCTCGATCGCGTGCTCAAGCTGGCCGTGAACCATGACGTGAAATTCTATACGCTCGATTCGCGCGGCTTGTACACCCTGAGTTCCGTTCCAGGCAGCGGCTTTGCCGCCAGCAGTTCGTCCAGTCCGATGAACGCGCAGGTGGATGCGCGGACTTCGCCGAACCTGGCAGCCGGTGTACCGGAAGCCGTTACGTCGCGGGTGGATTCGGCGGCTCGCGAGAACACGGATGTTCTCACCGAACTGGCGCGCGAAACGGGAGGCGTATTCTTCCAGAACAATAACGACCTACTGAAGGGACTCCGCCAGGCGATATCTGACGGCCGCCAATATTATGTGCTGGCCTATAACCCCGTGAATAAAGTGATGGACGGGACTTATCGCAAAATCACGGTTGTGGCGAAGGATCCGAAGTGGCGCGTGAAAGCCAAGCCCGGTTATTGGGCAACCCCCGATTAATTCTTGCAGTCCCTCAGCCGGGCGATGCCGCCGGCGAACTGCGCAGCCCGGGTCGATAGGTTATCGGGCAGGTGCAGATCCGGATCGCGGCTCTTCAAGGCTCGCACCGTACTGACCTGGTAGGACGCCAGCGCGAAGGCGAGGACATTCAGGCCGTGCGGAGCTGTGGCGCGCGGGTCGGCCCCATGATCAAGCAGCAGGTTACCAGCGGCGTGTACTGTAGCCTGCGGCCATCATCAGCGGAGTTTCGCCCGACCGGCTGCGGCGGTCCACAGCGGTTCCCCGGCGAACAAAGCTTCGGCAGCCTCGTACTGGTCCTTATGGATGGCGTGCATCAGAGGCGTCCAGCCATTGACTCCGGCGGGCCGGTTGGAATGGGCGCCCTGACGCAACAGAATCCAAACCGCGCGTACGGCTCCTGTTCGGGGCCGGGGCGACCAATGGGGTCAGATCGATGCCGCTGTTTTGGTTGGGATCTGCGCCGTGATCGAGCATGCTCTCGAGGGTGGCGGTGTCGCCGGTTGCCGCCTGAATCAGTGACGAGGTGTGATGGTGGGTACAGTCGGACAGAAAAGCCGAGCATGCTCGAAATCGATCGAGAGCCGGACATCGGAACATCATATGTAAAATTCTTTATGCTGTAAAGTAGCAGAAACAGGTCCGAGCCCGGCCACTTGTGTTAATAGATAAGGAGAGGGAAAAATCTGGTCTTATGGCGTCCTCCCGGCAACACGCGCCTCCGCCGGGCCCGGCGCGCCCGCCCGTCCCGGAACCGACTCTAGCCGAGCGCGGCCGGACGCTGGTCCATCTCGGCCGGATCGGTACCCTGTCCACCCACTCGCGCAAGCAGCCCGGATTTCCATTTGGGTCGGTGATGCCCTACGCCGCGGACGACTTCGGCCGGCCGATCTTTCTGATCAGCAACATGGCGATGCACACCCAGAACCTGAAGGCGGACGCGCGCGCCGCGCTGCTGGTGATGCAGAATGCCGAGGATGGCGACCCGCTGGGGGCCGGCCGCATCACGCTGCAGGGGGAAGTGCTGCCGGTGCCCGAGGACCAGGCCGGGGCAGCGCGCGAACGCTACCTTGCCGGCCACAAGAACGCCCGCTATTGGGCTGATTTCGACGATTTCGGCCTCTTTCGCCTGGAGCCGGCAGCGGTGTATTTTATCGGCGGCTTCGGGGTGATGGGCTGGGTTTCGGCCGATGAATACGTCCGCAGCCAGCCTGATCCGCTCGCCGAATTCTCCGCCGAAATCCTCAGCCACATGAATGCGGACCATGCCGACGCCCTGGTGCTGCTGGCACGCGCCGCCGGCGAGCCGGGCGCCGAAAACGCCATAATGACAGCAGTCGACCGGCTGGGCTTCCACATCCGTTTGCGTAGCGGCGAACGGATCCACGGCGCCCGGATCGCCTTCCCCCGCGAGGTCCACGATAGAGCGGAAGTACGTAGCGTACTAGTGGATATGGTCGCGGCTGCCCGTTCCAGGGGATAAAGGAGTTTTGTTACCGGATTTTGGTGGAATTGAAACTGCTTGCATATTCGGTGAAGATAAGTTTAAGATAACGATGTGGATTACTCCGAATTGGAGGGAGTCGAAGGATGATCTACTCGCGGTCCGCTGAATATGCCATCCGGGCATTTGTACACTTGGCCCAGGTACCGGATGGCCGGTATGCGATGGTAAAGAACATCGCAGAGCAGGAAGACATACCGGCCCACTTCCTGGCAAAGATCCTGCAGCAGCTTGCGCGGAAGGGATTGCTGCGCTCCAGCAAAGGTCCCACCGGCGGCTTTGCCCTGCGGGTGCCCCCAGAGGAAGTCAAACTCTGGGATATTGTGGAAGCCTTGGACGGAATGTCGCAGTACACAGCCTGCGCCAGCGGTCTTTCCGAGTGTTCCGACGAGATGCCCTGTTCGATGCACGATAGCTGGGTAGCGCTCCGAACGCGTATCATAGATTATTTGGAGCGGAATACGATTGCCGACCTGGTAAAGGCGCTGGAGCAGAAGCGCAAGTCTCTGGCCAAGCAGCGGAAACCCAGGCGCGCGGTTGCGGCCCGCCGCTAATAAGCTGCATCTAATCATCTAGGAGGGCGCCCAATGGGCCAATCTGTGTTGGTCCCCATGGTAGTGGAGCAGACTTCGCGTGGGGAACGTGCGTACGACATTTATTCCCGGTTATTGAAAGAGAACATCATTTTTCTGGGCACGCCGATTGACGATAACGTCGCCAATCTGGTCATCGCCCAGTTGCTGTTTCTGGAGGCGGAGGATCCGGAGAAGGATGTTTCGATCTACATCAACTCCCCCGGCGGTTCGATTACGGCCGGTCTGGCAATTCTCGACACGATGGATTTCATCCGCCCCGATATCGTGACGATCTGCGTAGGGCAGGCGGCTTCCATGGCGGCAGTGCTGCTGGCTAAGGGCACGAAAGGAAAGCGCTTCAGCCTGCCGAATTCCCGCATCATGATCCACCAGCCGTCTATGCAAGGCTTGGCTGGCCAGGCGGCGGATATCGACATCTACGCCAAGGAAATCCTGCGGATGCGGGAAACGCTGAACAGCCTGCTCGCCAACGCCACGGGCCAGCCGATGGATCGGGTCGCCCGCGACGTCGACCGCGACTACATCATGAGTCCGGAGCAGGGCGTGGAATACGGCATGATCGACCGCGTCATCGCCAGCCGCGACCTGGTACCCGTACCGTTACAGAAGTAAACCTAGAGATCGCCGGCGAGCACCAGCGCTCCATACAACACGCTGTCGTCGCCCAAAGCAGCCGGAACTACGTCGATGCGCGCGCCGGACCAATTCGTGATCTGGCGCCGCAGTTCCGTTCGCAGCGGGCCGAACAGCTTCTCCCCAGCCTTGGCGATGCCGCCGCCGATCACAATCCGCGCGGGATTCAGCAGCATGATGCAAGCCTTCAGTCCCAGCGCCAGATTCACCACATAACTGCTGACGAAAGCTGGATCATCCATCAGTTCCTGTGCGGTTTTGCCGTAGTCGCGCGCCAGCCACAATCCGCAGCACATCCGCTCGAAGCAGCCGCGCCACCCGCATAGGCATTCGGGTCCGTCCGGCCGAATCGTGAGATGGCCGATCTCGCCGCCGTAAGAGTCCGCCCCGCGCCAGATACGCCCGTCTTCGTAAATGCCGCCGCCGATGCCGGTCGAGAGGGTCATATAAAACAGCGGCGAATAACCTTGGCCGGCGCCGTGGCGCGCCTCGCCCAGCGCGCCAACGTTGGCATCGTTATCCATAATCGCAGGGATGCCGAGCAGATCTTCGACCCAGGCGGTCAGGCGGAAGTCGCGCCATCCGCCCACGTGCGTCGAAAGGGCGATGCGCTGCTCGCGAAAGATGACGGGGCCGCCGAAGCCGATGCCGCAGCGGCCGGCGGGTGTTTCGCGCTGCCACTCGCGCGCGACGGACGAGATCTGGCCGAGCATCCAATCGCGGCCGCCTTCGGCGACCGTACGCCGGGATTCGCGGCGGACCATGCGGCCGTCCTCGAACTGGGCAATCGAGAACTTCGTGCCGCCGACATCAATGGCCAGAGTTCGCTTCGCGGACATCGCTTTCACGGGCGGCAGCCAGGATCTCTTCGGGTGAGGCCGTGCCCGTTCCTTTCTTCATGATCGTGATGGAGGCCACCAGGTTGCCGAAATGGGCGGCTTCGGCGGGCGATCCCGTGACGCGCAAAGCCAGTGCGGCGCCCGCGGAGAAGCTATCGCCCGCACCGCAGATATCCACCGGGTTCGCCACGGGGCGGGTGCGAATCAGGGTCTCGCCGGTCTCATCGATCGCCAGCACGCCGCCCGGGCCGTGGGTGACGAACATCAGTGGAGCCTGCGAGTGGCGCCGCAGGGCGGGGAAGTCCACTCGGCCGAATAACTCGCGGCAGGCGTTCTCGGCTTCCTGCTGATTGGGTTTCACAATCACCCGGCGGAACAGGTGAATGCGGGCGCGCGAATCGGCGAAGAAGATGCGCTCGGGATATTGCGGCGCCAGTTCGGCGAGGAGTTCGCGGACGGCCGGCGTCACCACGCCGCCCTGGCTGGTCTCTGCCTGGTCGGACATCAGGATGATATCGAACGAATCGACGGCCATCTGCAGTCGATCGAGAATCTGGCGCTCGACATCGGTGGCGAGCGGCGTGGTGTTGATGAAATCCAGGCGTGGCTGGTCTTCGATTCCGGTCTGGCCGTTGATGACTTTCGTGTAGGTGAACGTCTGCATGGCAGGCGTGCGCACCAGCAGATCGGCCGAGATGCCGCGGGCGGCCAGCGCGCGGGACAACTCCGAGCCGAAGCCGTCGTCGCCGATCGCCCCCAGCACGGCGACGCGCCCCGTGCCGAGCGCGGCCAGATTATTGGCGATGGTGCCGCCCGCGCCGGGCGTGACTTCCGTGCGCACCACGCCGATGCGCGGAATGCCGGTCTCGCGCGACGGCTCGGAAACGGCGGGATCGTAGGTGCACCAGCGGTCCAGGCAAATGTCGCCCACCACCAGCGCGGAGAGCTTCGGGAACTCGGCCAGAATTTGCGCGGCGTTCATGCTTGCTCCAGGATCGCGCGGCGCAGGGCGGGGAAAGTCGCGCGATGGTCGCCGCAGAAGTAGAAGCTCGATCCGCCGTCGGCCACCGTACGCACCAGCAGCGTCTTGTGCGGGCGGAAATAATAGCCGGGATCGGTCTTGGGCAGTTCGTGATGGATGTCGCTCTGGATCGGCACCAGGTCGAAAACCGCCGTGGCGAAGTCGCGGATCGCGCGGCCATCCTGGTGTGCCACGTTGCGCGCCATGGCGAGAGCCTTCAAATAAACTTCCGGCGCCATGATGGCCGATCCGAAGCTGAGCAGTATGCCGCCTTCCAGGCGCTCAATCGTGCGCGCGAAGATCAGGAAATCGCGATAGCTGGCCGCGCCGAAGGCCGCACCGTCGCAATTGGGATGTTCGTGCAGGATGTCGTAGCCGATGCCCACGTGCACCGTTACCGGCACGGATGCGCGCCACGCGGCGGCCAGTACGCTCAGCTCGCGGTAAGGATAATTGCTTTGGGCGATGCGCCGCCCGGCGTTTTCACCGTAGCCGAGGTCTTCGGTTGCCGCCTCGCGCACCCAATCGTTCAACTCGCCGGTTTCGCGCCACAAGCCGAATTCGCCGCTGCGGATGTAGCGCGCGACGCTCTCGGTCGTGGCGCCGATGCGCGAGAGTTCGTAATCGTGAATCACAACCGCACCGTTCGTGGCGATGTGATTGATGAAGCCGCGCTCCACCAGGTCGATGATCTGGCGGTTCACGCCCGCACGGAGCACGTGCGCGCCCATCATCAGAATGCGGGCCGCGCCTCGGGATCGAGCTGCGCAAACCCGCCGCGCGACTTCGGGCAAATCCGGGTGTGCGTACGGCGCGGCGACCTCATCGAGCGCCAGCCAGCGTGAGGCTTTGAGATCGTGGACCCGCTCCGCGAGCGGCTTCACGCACAGCCGGGAGCGGTCAAAGAGTGGATATTTACTGGCCATTGGGAAAGAGCGTGCCGAGCAGTTCGTCGCGGCCGAGAAAATTGGGGATGATGAAATCCGCGCCTACGCCCGCCAGGCGCTGGCGCTTCCAATCGTCGATGGAGAGGCAGTCAGGCTCCGCGGTCGCGACACCGACGGCCACGCCGCCGACGTCCTTGATATTCTCGATCTCCACATAGCCATCGCCGAAGCCGAGAAACTCGCTGCCCTGAAACTCGGACGCGGCGATCAGCCGCTCGATCAGGATCTTTTTTGAGAAGGCTTTGTAGTCGTCCAGCGCGCCGTAGACGCGGCCCTCGAAGTAGCGCGCGATATCGAGCAACTCGGCTTCCTCGCGCATGTAGGGCTGATCGGTGCCGCTCGCGAGATACAGGCGCAGGCCGCGGTCGCGCAGCGCCTCGATCCAGGCGCGCGTACCCGGCACCAGGTACTTGTCGGGCGAGACCGCGTGGCTGCGCAATTCTTCCAGTCGATGCTGGATGCGCGCGTGCAACCCGTCGAGGTACATTTTCTTGTATGCCAGCGGCTCGCGCGGCGTGCCGCCGCGCTTGGAGACCTCGCCGGCCAGGGCGATCATCTGGTAGATGGTCTGCTTGCCGGTGAGCCGCCAGATGAAATCCTCGACGACCGCGCGCAGTTCGTCCTCGGATTCGCCGGAGTGGAGTTCGCTTAGAATCTCGATCATCATGGGCACCATCACCTCCATCCAGCCGGAGCGGATGAGCGAGACCGTGCCATCGAAATCGAAGAGACAGACGCGTGCGTTGTTGGCGGAGACACCTGCGCGGAGCCGTTCGAGCATGCTTCCCCTAAGCTAACAGTTTTCACTCGCGCTAACGATATGGCGTGAGGCGCGGCGGACGGGCATCCGGCTCAAGCAGCCAAATGGTGCGGCCCGGATAATAGCGGAGCAGCTTTTCATCTTCGGCCGGTCCGAGGTCGCGTGCCCAGACCACGCGCGAGCCGTCGATGTCCGCCCCGTTGTAAACCCATTCATCCTGGAAGATGTGGCCCGGCCAGTAGCGCACGAACACGAGCAGCTTACCCGGCAGTTTCTCAATTTGCTGATTAACCGCGACGCGCCGTTCCGGGTTTCGCAGCGCCAGCGACCACGGATTGTGACTCGCGGCTTGCAAACCGTATTCGATCGCGAATTGGGCGACGCACAGCAGCACGATCACGCGCGCAGCGAGGCTGCTTAAGCGCGCCATCTGCTGAAGTCCGGTTACGCTGATTAGAACGAACAGGCAGGTGACTGCGGCCATGTAGTGGTATTGGAACGCGGGGAAGAAATTGATGCCCAACGCGAGGATCAGCGGGCAGATCAACACCCACATGAAACGCCTGTCGCGTAGTGTGAGCACGCAGAAAGGCAGCGCCAGGTAGAGCGGTGGCAGAAAAAAGAATCGGTAGTAGCGGATGCGATAGACCATGCGCCAAAGATACCGGCCGATGGTTTCCGTGGGCCCGCCGCGAAAGTTGAGCTGCATCTTGTAATCGAGCTCCTGTTCGCGGGTCAATTCGCGATGCGGCACCGGATCCGCCTGAAATGTCAAAACCGCGGGCACGCCGTATTGATACTGGCTCAGCGCATAGGGCAGCGTGGTCCAACTGCCGGTGACTTGTTTGTTCTGCACAAGCGTGATTGCGATGGCCGGCAGCGTTACCAGCGCGGCTGCCATCATCGGCTTCACGAGGCGGCGCCATGCCGGGAACAGAATCAACACCACGCAGAACAACAGGAATACAGACTCATAAGGTCGCGTCAGTAAGTGGATCGCCAGTCCGGCGCCGAGCAGGATCGCATCCCGCAGCCGAGCCCGCTCGCGCAATCGCGGCAGTGCCCCAAAGACCAGGCAGCCGCCGGCGGCGGGCAGCGCGCCGCCCCAGTAGTCGTTCATCCATTGGTTCAGCGGTCCGAATTCCATTACCGCCAGGAAGCCGCCCGCGAGCGCCCAGCCGGGCGTGGTCCACCCGCGCAACGCCCAATAGCAAAGCGCGCAGAGCGCGGCCACCGACAGCACCACGCCCGCCCAAGCCGTGCCAAAGATCGTCCAGCCAAGGGCCAGCAGCGCGCCTTGGCCTACGGGATAGATTGAGCTGTAAGTGGGCTGTTGCAACACGAAGAACGTTTCGAAGAACTGCGCGAGCGGATGCGCCGGATTGGCCAATCGAAAATGCCGCAGCGTATCGGCAACCAACAGGTGGCTGAACTCGTCGTATATATCCGGCACCGGCACGGGATGACGCGGCAGCAGCACCAGTCGCAGCGCGACCGGCAGCGCCGCCAGCAGCAGCATCGACCACGCGGGCTTGCGCGCCAGTCGCGCCGCGTACGGCTCGATCCAGGGACGCCACAGGAATGCAGCCAGAGCGAACAGCGCAGCCAGGCTTAGTGCGATGAGATCGGGGATGCCGGAACCTCTCTTAGAATAGGATTCTAACAACCTGTGCCCACGCTGCCGGATTACACGATCGCCGACCTGGAGTTGATGGCGCGGGCCCACAATTACATCGCATGGCAGCGTCGCTTGGTCACGCCTGAATTGGGACGGCGGGTCATCGAAGTGGGATGCGGCATTGGCAACTTCACCGAAATGCTGCTCGACCGTGAATGGGCCGGCGCCATCGATGTGGAGCCTGCCTGCGTGGCGCGCCTGCGGGAGCGGTTCCCGGGGATCTACGCCGAAGCCTGCGCACCGGGCAGCGTCGCGTTTGCCCAACTGGTGCGCTTCGGACCCGATTCGTGCGTATGCGTGAACGTGCTCGAACATATTGAAGACGATCGCGCCGCACTGGCGGCCATGGCGTCCGTGCTGGCTCCGGGCGGTGTGATCGTGGTGCTCGTCCCGGCCTTCGCGGTGCTCTACGGCCCGATCGATCGCAACCTACAACATGCCCGCCGCTACAGCCGCGCCGATCTGCGCACGCTTGCCCAGACGTGCGGCCTCGAAATTCGCAAGCTGCATTATGTGAATGCCGTCGGCTTCTTCGGATGGTGGATGAACGCGCACATTTTCCGTCGCGAGGTGCAATCGCGCACGCAGATCGAAATCTTCGACCGCTACATCGTGCCGTGGCTCTCGCGCCTGGAAGCGATCGAACCGCCGCCCTTCGGCCAATCCCTCTTCGCGGTCCTGCGCAAACTATGAAGGTCTCGATCATCATTCCGGTCTACAACGAATTCCGGACCTTCGACCAGGTGCTGGAGCGTGTGCGGAAAGCGCCGCTGCCCCCGGGTTGCCAAAAGGAAATCATCGTGATCGACGATGGCTCGACCGATGGCACAGCCGAGAGTCTGGAACAGGTGACGCACCGCCGCATCGATCACGCGGGCAAGGGATCGGCGATTCGCGCGGGCATCGAACTCGCCACCGGCGACATCATCCTCACCCAGGATGGCGATCTCGAATACGATCCGAACGACTACGCGCGCATCCTGGCGCCGATCGTGAGCGGCCAGGCGGACATCGTCTACGGCTCGCGCTTTCTCGCCCAGACGCCGGCGATGGCGTTGCGCAACCGCATCGCCAACCGCATTTTGACGGCGGCGGCCAATCTGCTCTACCGTGCAAATCTGACAGACGAAGCCACTGCCTACAAGGCGTTCCGCGCGGACCTGCTGCACGGCATCCGGCTGGAATGCCGGCGATTCGAGTTCTGCCCGGAGGTCACGGCCAAGGCGCGCCGGTTGGGTCATCGCATCCACGAGGTGCCCGTCAGCTACAACGCGCGCGGCATCGCCGAAGGCAAGAAGATCCGCGCGCGCGACGGTTGGGAAGCCCTCTGGACGCTCCTCAAGTACCGCTTCAAGAATATACGTTAACCGCGCAGAAACTGAAGCGCCCAGGCTTTCGGCGTCATGCCCAATGTCTGGCGGAACATCTCGACGAACGCGCTGGGCTGCCGGTAGCCGACTTCGAACGCCGCCTGCTTGACCGAGCTGCCGCCAGCCATGAATTCGACTGCTTTCACCAGGCGCGCCTGTCTGCGCCAGGTCGTGAAGTCGACGCCCACCTCGCCTCGAAAGATCCGCTCGATGGTGCGCGGGCTGGCTCCGGCCCGCAGGCACAGCGAGTGCAGCGAGGGATCCTGCGCCTGGTTGGCTATCAGCGCCTGCGCTACAGCCAGGGCTCGCGGATCGGCGGGCAGCCGCAGGAATGTGGGCACCGGAGACGCCGACCGCAGATGGCACAGGATCAGGTCACGGAGGGCGCAGTGCAAGAGATTCCGCGCGCGAAGCTGGCCGATACGCACGGCTTCCACGATCAGTTCGCGCAGCAGCGCACTCACGTGCAGCACGGTGCATTCTTCCGGCAGTTGCGTGCCGAGGCCGCGCCGCAAGTACAGCGTGCGCATGGAGACCGCCGCCGGCATGCGGATTGAGTGCAGCGTGCGCGCGGGAATCCAGATGGCGAATTGCGGCGGGATCAGCCAGAAGCCGCTGCCGGATGAGATTTCCATGACGCCGCGCGTGGCGTAGATCACCTGGTGCGCACCATGCGCGTGTTCCGGTACGCGGAAGCCGGGCCGGTATTCCCAGGCGAGCGTCGCGATAGACGTGCCCGGTTTGGGATCGTATTCCGTGGTGAGCGCGTGTCGCACCAGAGATATATTATGGCGCATGACGCGGCTTTACGACACGCCCGCCGATCGCCCAGACTGGATTCATGCTGGGTACACAGAAGATCATGGTATTCGCGGCGGTGCGCGACCGGGACGCCGCCCGCAAGTTCTATCGCGACACGTTAGGGCTGCACCTCATCGGCGAAGACCAGTTCGCGCTGGTATTCAACGCCAACGGAACCATCCTCCGCGTGACGCCCGTGAAGGAATGGACACCGCCGCCATTCACCGTGCTGGGTTGGGAAGTGGCGGATATCGTGGCCACCGTTACCGGGCTGCGCAACGCCGGCGTGCAATTCGAACGCTACGCCTGGATGAAGGATCAAAACGAACTCGGCATCTGGACCTCGCCGAGCGGCCCGGGGATCGCCTCCGTGCACGGCGGCGCCCTGGTAGCATGGTTCAAGGACCCGGACGGTAATCTTCTGAGTGTCACGCAGATGCCGCCGCGGGCTTGAACCGAATCAGGAGGTTATATGTCCATTCAAAGATGGCTCGCCGCGCTGACGCTTTCCCTGGGCGCCGCGGCGTTTGCGTGCGCACAGACAACTTCCACCAGCGGCACCTTCACCCGCCAGTTCAGCTTTCTCCCGGTGGGCCTGGCTTCGACGGAAACCGCGCAGATCAACATCGTGAACCTGGCGTCGAACGCTTCGAGCGCGGCGGCGTCGTGCACCGGAAGCGTGTCATTCGTGAATGCGAGTGGCGCGGCGATTGGTTCGGCGGCGAGCTTCACGGTGGCCACCGGCGAGACGTCCTCGGTGACGGTGCCCTATTCGGCGACCGGCGGTAGCGGCGCGCGCGTCCTGATCCGCGGCGTTGTGCAACTGACGGAGACCAAACCTTCCGCGCCGTGCGTGCTGCAGACCTCTTTGGAGACTTTCGACACGAATACCGGCGTCACGCATCTGCTGATCGGCAGCGGTGACGCCATAGGCGCCATTGCCGCGGTGCGAACCCGCTAGGGGCTCAGTAGCTGTCTTCCTCGAGCGAGACCTTGCCCGCGAAGCTCCGGTACGTGTAGACGAAATAAACCGCTGCGAGCAACATGCCCGGGATGAACCAGGCCAGGCCGACCTTCAACCCGTAAGGCGCGGCAGCGGAGTTGTAGATCGTGAGGCCGGCGTGTGGGTCGAGGTTCGATGGCAGCACGTACGGATATACGCCGAAAGCCGCGCTGGTGAGCATCCCGATGATGTACAGCGAGGAACTCAGGAACGGCGCTGTGCCGCCCCGCATCACGCGCGTGCCAATCAGCCCGGCCACCGCTAGCGCCGGAAAAATGTAGCCCCAGGGATTAGCGGCGTAGCTGGCGCTGAGCCGCGGCTGAATCGCGAAGCTCGCCCAGGTGATCAGCACGGTCAGCGGCAGCAGGCCCCACCAGCCCAGGAGCGCCGTCTTGCGCGCGCGTTCCTCGAGCGATCCCCGGGTCTTCAGCGCCACCCACAGCGCGCCGTGCACCAGTAGCGTCGCGAAGGCGGTCACGGCGACGAGCACCGTGTACCAGTCCAGAATGCCGACGTTGCGGCCGAGCCCGAAGTTGGTCCACAACGGCAGGAAGAATTCGTTGTTCTGGTCGAGCGGCACACCGCGCACCACGTTACCGAGGGCCGCGCCAAAGAAGATCGCGAGCAGCGCGCTCGCCACGCCGAACACCATATCCCAGAACGGCTTCCACACCAGGCTATCGATGTGGTTGCGGAACTCGATCGAGATGCCGCGCAGAATCAGCAGCCACAGCACCATCATGAGCGGCAGATAGAAGCCGCTGAAGCTCGACGCGTAGAGCGCCGGAAACGCGAAGTACAGCGTGCCGCCGCCGGCCAGGAGCCACACCTCGTTGCCATCCCACACCGGGCCGATGGACCGCAATACCGTACGCTTTTCGCTGTCCGTGCGCGCCACGAACAACTGGATCATGCCCGCGCCAATGTCGAACCCGTCGAGCACCACGTACATCGCGATCATCACCGCGACCAGGGCGAACCATAGCGTCTGCATCACGCCACCTCCGGACCGTGCTCGATCTCGCGGTACACCAGCAGCATAAACAGGATGGCGAGCACCGCGTACATGCCCATGAATCCAATCAACGTGAACAGTGCGTTGCCGGCTGCCACCTGCGCCGAGACGCCCGCCGGCGTGCGCATCAGGCCGTAGATGAGCCAGGGCTGGCGGCCGGCTTCCGCGGTAATCCATCCGGCCGTGTTGGCGATGTACGGGAAGGGCGCCGCCAGCAGCAAAAGCCAAAGGAACTTGCGCTCCTGGAACAGCTTGCCGCGCCATAACTGCAGCGCCGCCAGAGCCATAACCGCGATGAAGATGGTGCCGAGCCCCACCATGATGTGATAGCTGAAATAGACCAGCGGGATGTTATCGGGCCACTGGTCGGGAGGGAAAGCGTTCAAGCCGCGGACCTGAGCGTGCCACCGCTGGTAGGTCAGGAAGCTCAACGCGCGCGGCACCTCGAGCGGATTATCGAGCCGCCGTTTGTCCACATCGGGCTGCCCGAGAATCGCGATGGGCGCACCGTTTTCAGTGGAAAAGAGACCCTCCATGGCGGCCAGGGTCGGCCCTTGATGGAAGGCGATGTTCCTGCCCTGCCCGTCGCCGGTGGGAAACAGCATCAGGATGGTGGCCACGATGCCCGCGGTCACGCCGAGGCGCACGAAGGTTCGGCCATACTCTTCCTGCCGCTTCACCAGCAGGTAGAACGCGCCGACGGCAGCCATGGCGAAGGATGCGGTCACGACCGCGCCCATCATGTTGTGTGAATATTGCCAAAACACCCACGGATTCAGCACCAGTCCCCAGAAGCTGGAGAGCAGGATCTCGCCGTTTGGCCCCAGCGAATAACCGGTGGGATGCTGCATCCAGGCATCCGTGGCGATGATGAAGAACCCGGAAAGCCACGATCCCAGGAACACCAGAAATCCGGCGAACCAATGCGCCTTCGGCCCCAGCTTCTTTTCTCCGAACAGGAAAAGGCCGAGGAAACTCGACTCCAGGAAGAAGGAAAACACGCCCTCCATGGCCAGCGTCTGTCCGATCACGCCGCCGGCGGCTTTCGAGAAGCGCGACCAGTTGGTGCCGAACTGAAACTCCATGGGGATGCCGGTGACCACGCCCATGGCGAAGTTGATGGCGAAGATGCGCGCCCAGAAACGTGCTGCGCGGTTGTAGTGTTCGTTCCCTGTGCGCAGGGCCATGGTCTTCAGCACCACCAGCAGCAGTGCGAGTCCCATGGTCAACTGGGGGAAGATGTAGTGGAATGTGACGGTAAAGGCAAAGTGCAGACGGTGAATCGTTAACGCATCCATATTTTCAGGTGCCTTCCTCCCTTATAACCGCAGAGCGCGGCACAGCGCAAGCCTTCAATTTCGCACGCCCAGCTTTTGGAGGAAATACATCATCGGGCACCAGTTGGTGAAAGCGGATTGAAACAAGTTCAGCCCTACAAACGCGGTGAACCAGTACCAACCCGGGTTCACCCAATGGCCGAGCGCCACGCTAAGCATTACAAAGAATCCCGCGATCAGGCGAAGATATCGGTCGATTGTCATGCGGTCCTCCTGCGATTTACCACGTAATAGACGATCGGAACGGTCATGCGCGAAAGCGCCAGCGAGGCGATTTCACCCGCCATCAGGGCGATGGCCAGCCCCTGGAAGATCGGGTCAAACAGGATTACAGCCGATCCCACCACCACCGCGGCGGCCGTCAGCACCATGGGCCGGAAGCGCACGGCGCCCGCGTCGATCACCGCTTCACGCAACGGCATCCCCTCCTTCAGCCGCAGCTCAATGAAATCCACCAGGATGATCGAGTTGCGCACCACGATGCCGGCGCCGGCGATAAAGCCGATCATGGAAGTGGCCGTGAAGAAGGCGTGCAGCAGGCCATGCGCCGGCAGAATTCCCACCAGCGAAAAGGGGATGGCCGCCATGATTACCAGCGGCGTCGAAAACGATTGGAACCAGCCCACCACCAGCCCGTAAATCAGGATCAGGACGGCGGCGAATGCCAGGCCGAGGTCGCGAAAGACCTCGTAGGTGATGTGCCACTCGCCATCCCACTTCATACTGAGCTGGGCATCGCTGGTGGGTTGATGCGCCGTCAACTGCTCGACTTTGATTTGCGGCGAGAGCTTCAGGATGGCGTAGACCGGGCTTTCGATGGCGCCGGCGACATCCGCCGTGACGTAGATCACCGGCATCAGGTTTTTGTGATAGATGCGCTTGTCGGCCAGCACCGGCTCCTGCCGCACCAACTCGCTCAAGGACACGCCGCGTACTTTCAGCGCCAGCATGTGGTCCAGGTCGGAGCGCGTGGCGCGGTCGAGCCGTACGGTAATCGGGACGTCTTCCTGTGAAGTGTCCGCGTGCAGCAGACCCGCCTGGTATCCCGCCGAAGCTGCCTCGACGGTGCGCGCGATGTCGTCCTCAGAGATGCCGTTGAGCGCGGCTTTCTCCTTGTCGACGATCAGCCGGTACTCGGTTTGATCGTCGTCTTCGTACCAGTCTGTATCCACAACGCCGCCGGTATGTTTGAACAGGTCCCGGACCTGCCGCGCCAGGCCCAGGCGTGCCTCCGGGGTGGGACCGTAAATTTCGGCTACGAGCGTTTCGAGCACCGGCGGACCTGGCGGCACCTCGGCCACCTTGATGCGCGCGCCGAAAGCATCGGCGATCGGCTGCAAGCGCTGCCTGACCTGCTTGGCGATGGCGTGGCTCTGGAGTTTGCGTTCGCCCTTGGGCAGCAGGTTCACCTGGATGTCGGCCATGTTCGGTCCTTGCCGCAGATAATAATGCCGCACCAGGCCGTTGAAGTTATAAGGCGCGGACGTGCCCGCGTAGGTCTGCAGATTAACCACCTCCGGCTGCTTCTGTGCCTCGCGCGCCAGCGCTTCGGTGACGCGCTCGGTCTGCTCCAGGGTGGTGCCGTTGGGCATGTCGACGATGATCTGAAACTCACTCTTGTTGTCGAACGGCAGCATCTTGACCTTGACGAAACCGATATAGACGAGCGACATCGAGCCGATGAGCAGGAGCACCACCATCGCCAGAAAGCCCCAGCGCAGTTCTGTGCGGTGAAGCAGCGGGCCCATCACCCGGCGGTACAAGCGCGTGAGCACGTCTTCGCGCTCGCCGTGGGCATGGGCGGCGCCAGGCTTCAGGATGCGCACGGCGGCCCAAGGCGTCACGATGAAGGCGACCATCAGGGAAAACAGCATGGCCGCGCTGGCGCCCACCGGGATCGGGCGCATATAAGGCCCCATCAGCCCGCCCACAAATGCCATGGGCAGGATCGCGGCGACCACCGCCAGGGTGGCCAGGATGGTCGGATTGCCGACTTCATTCACCGCTTCGACCGCCACCTCGTGGGGCGGCCGCTCGCGATTGGCCGGCATGCGCCAATGCCGCACGATATTCTCCAGCACCACAATGGCGTCGTCGACCAGGATACCGATCGAGAAGATCAGGGCGAAGAGCGTGATGCGATTGAGCGTGTAGCCGTAGAAATAGAAGACCGCCAGCGTGAGCGCCAGGGTCACGGGAATGGCGATGAAGACAATCAGCGATTCGCGCAGGCCCAGCGTGATGGCGATGAGCAGGCTCACCGAAACCACCGCGATGAACATGTGCCACAGCAGCTCGTTCGATTTTTCGGCGGCGGTGTCCCCGTAGTTTCTGGTGATGGCGACGGTCACATCCCGCGGGATGACGCTGCCTTTCAAAGGCCCGATGCGCTGCAACACGTTATCGGCGACCACTACGGCGTTGGTTCCCTTGCGCTTCGCAATCGCGATGGTGACGGCGGGATCGAAACCGTGGCCATTGGAATAGCGCACGTAGTCGGAAGGTTCTTCGCCGCCGTCGGTGACGGTAGCGATATCCCGCACGAAGATGGCCTTGCCGTTGGCCACACCGGCCACCACATTGCGCACGTCCCCCGGTCCGCGCAGGAATTCGCCGGTTTCGAGCAGCAGTTCACGGTTGCCGTTCGCGAAATCGCCCGCATCCAGGCGCTGGTTCGCGGCGCCCAGCGCGCCGATCACCTGCAGCGGCGTGAGCGAATAAGCCGCCAGGCGGGACGCATCCAGATCCACGTGAATCTCGCGCCGCTGGCCGCCGATCAGGGTCACCGCCGAAACGTCGGGCACTTGCTTGATGTTGTCGTCGATCTGTGCGGCGATGCGGCGGAGTTCGAAATCGCCGTAACGCTGGCTCGAGAGGGTGAGCGCCAGAATCGGCACGTCATCGATGGAGCGCGGCTTCACCAGCGGCTGCGAAGCGCCTGGCGGAATCAGGTCAAAATTCGCGTACAGCTTCTGATTCAGGCGGACGATGGCTTTCTCTTCGTCCTGGCCCACCAGGAAGCGCACCACCACCATGGACATGCCGGGGCTGGACGTAGAGTAGATGTACTCGACGCCGGGGACCTCCCAGAGCAGCTTCTCCATCGGCTTGGTGACCCGCTGTTCGACTTCTTGCGCCGAAGCTCCGGGCATGCGCACGAACATGTCGATCATGGGCACGATAATCTGCGGCTCCTCTTCGCGCGGCAGTTTCCAGACGGCGAAGGCGCCCATCAGCAGCGCGCCCGCGATCACCAGCGGGGTCAGCTTGGAATCGATCCAGGTGTGCGCGAAACGGCCGGCTGGCCCGAGATGCGTCCCGTTCACGGCCGGGTCTCCACGCGCGCGCCGTCCGTCAATGCCGGCGGCAGCGGGTACACCACCTTTTCGCCCGCGCTCAGGCCGGATAGGACTTCTACCTTGTCGCCCGATTTCTGGCCCAGGGTGATCAGGCGCGTGTGCGCGTAGCCGCCGTCGGCCACCATCACCGATTGCAGTTGGCCGTGCTCGCTCACGGCCGCGGCCGGCACCGCCAGCACGTTGCGCACGCCGCTCGAAAAGACGGCGCGCCCGAACATGCCCGAGCGCAACCGCGCCACGGCCGGCAGGTCGATCTTCACCGTGTAGGCACGGGAAGCGGCGTCCACAGCCGGGACGATTTCGGAGACATGCGCTTCGAGCGAACGGTCCAGCGCCTCGAGGTTTACCGAGACGGGCTGGCCCACGCGAATCGACGCCGCCCGCGATTCCTCTACGGCCGCTTCGAGGCGATAGACGCCATCGCGCTCGATGGTCATGAGCGGCGCGCCGGGCGTGGCCATACTGCCGGGGTCCACGGATTTGGCCGTGACCACGCCGGCGAACGGCGCGCGGATCTCGGCGTATCCCCGCATCACGCCGGCCGCCTCGACCGCCTGCTCGGCTGCGGCGATTCGCGCGCGCACCTGCGCTACTTTTGCCGCGGCCATCTCGTATGCCGCCTCAGCCGCTTTGCGGTGCGCCGTGGCTTCGTCGAATTCCTGGTTCGAAATCGACTTCTTATCGAACAACTCCTGCATGCGGGCGAAAGTGGCCTTGGCCAAATCGAGCTGCGCTTTGGCGGAAGCAAGGGCCTGGCCGGCTTCCGCTTGCGCCTGACGCGCCTCGTCGCGGCCGGCTTCAGCGCGGCGGTAGTCCGCATCCAGACTGCGCGCGTCGAGCGAAACCAGCGGATCGCCCGGGTGTACGCGGCTGCCCACCTGCACGTGGACCTCGCGGACGGACGCCATCACCTGGCTCGAAATCGCGGCCGCGGTGCGCGCCCGCACTGTACCGGAAGCCTCGTATGTGTCCGGCCATTGTTCCGAAGCCGCCATCACCGTCTGCACGCGAGCCGGAGCAACCACCGGCTCAGACTTGTGAACCTCCGTTCCGCACCCGGCGAGCACTAATCCAGCACCCAGCACCCAGAACCCAGCAGCTTTCTTACTGCCCACGCAACACCTCCGACGTCTCCGTCAATCTTCCCGCTGCCAATTCCAGTCCCACCGCCGCGACGCGCTGATCGTGCACCGCCGCCAAATAGCGCGTGCGGCTCTCGAGCACGGCTGTCTCGGTCCGCAGCAGATCGGTAACGTTCGCGAGTCCGGCGGCATAGCGGTTCTGTGTGATACGCAGGCTTTCCTCCGCCTCGGCCACGGCCGCCTGGGCCACATCGATGCGCTGCTGGGCCGCCTGCCAGTCAGCGTAGGCGCGGCGCACTTCCAGCCGGATGCCGGAGCCGGCGCGTTCCTGGAGAGCTTCCGCCCGCCGCAGCCCTTCGGTAGCGGCCTCGATGCGCGCGCGGTCTCCAAATCCGTTGAACAGGTTCCACTGCAGGGACACCCCGGCGAGCCAGTTGGCGCCCCCGCGATCGATGAACCGCTCGCGGTCCGCCTCGAATACGGTGCGCACATCCACTTGCGGCAGCAGCCCGCTGTGCGCGGCGCCGATCTGCGTTTGGGCCAGGCTGGCCGCCAGTTTCACCGCACGCGCTTCGGGGCGTTCGGCGATGGCGGCGCGCTCGAAATCACCGAGCTGCAGAGAGGGCGCCTTGGCCGGCTCGAGCTTCGAGGTCAGATCGTGGCGGGTGTCGAGCGGCAGCCCCAGCGCATCGTTCAGCGCCGCGCGCGCCACGTCCAGATCGGCTGCCCGGTTGATGCGCTGCTCTTCCACCTGCGCCCGGTGCACGCGGATCGACAGCACATCCACGTCGGTGGACATACCCGCGGCGCGCACCGTCTCGGCCTGATGCAGATCCGCGTCGGCCGAGCGCAGCGCTTGTTCGGCCGCGGCCAGACTGGCCTGCGCCAGCAGGACCCCATAATACGCGCGCGCCGCGCCGGCGATTACCTGCATGTGCGTTTGCCGCCTCTCTTCGCCCGACATCTGGTGAGTGAGCCGCGCCGAGCGCACAGCCTCGCGCGTCCGCCCGCCGTCGTAGATCGTTTCGTCCGCCGTGAGCTGCGATTGAAAATTATTCAAAAAGTCCGGCCGGTTCAGCGGGCCGAGTTGGAAGTTATAGGCGGTGAATTGATGCTGGGTCAGCAGAGAGCCGAAAACGAATACGGGATTGTCGCTGCGGTTGAACGACTCGGAATAGTTCAATTTCGGCAGCCAGCCGCTCCGCGCTTCCCGTATGCCGGCCTCCGTGCCGCGAGTGGCGGCGGATGCGGCGGCGATGGACTGGTTATGCGCCAGAGCCAACCGTACCGCGTCTGCCAGCGACA
>DATKNQ010000078.1:0-6841 GCA_035541265.1 Bryobacteraceae bacterium | reverse complement strand
CAAACCTTGCTCGCGCGATTGGGATGCCGGCGGGTGGCGCATCCGGCGGTGGTGTTCGCCGTGAACGAGTTTTACACCGCGCCGCACATGCACACGATCGCGGATGTGACCGGACAGATCGGCCTCAGCGCCAAACGGTTCATCCAGGTTTTCCATGACCAGGTCGGCCTGACGCCCAAGCTCTTCTGCCGCGTCCGGCGATTTCAACGCGTCCTGCGCACCATCAACCAGGGCCGCACGATCGCATGGGCGGACGTCGCGGCGGATTGCGGCTACTTCGACCAGGCCCACTTCATCCGCGACTTCCGCGACTTCTCCGGGATCAATCCGAGCGCCTATGTGACCCAGCGTACAGAGCATCTGAATCACGTTCCGTTGCCCGAATAGCGCTCTTCAATTTTTTACAATACGCCGGCGGCGGTTCTCGCTGAAAATGGAACCATGGCACACACGGTAAAAGCAATCCCAGAGGGTTTCGAGGGCGCGACTCCGTACCTGGCAATCAAGGGTGCGGCCGGCGCCATCGAGTTTTACAAGAACGCATTTGGCGCGATCGAGACGCTGCGGCTGGCAGGTCCCGACGGGCGCATCGGCCACGCCGAACTCAAAATCGGCAAGGCCAACATCATGCTGGCCGACGAGCATCCGGAGATGAATTTCCTCAGTCCGAAGACACTGGGCGGCTCGCCGGTCACGATTCATCTTTACGTTGAGGACGTGGACGCCCTGGCGGCGCGCGCGGAAACCGCGGGCATCAAGGTGCTCCGTGCGGTGGCCGACCAGTTCTATGGCGATCGCGGCGGCAAGTTCGAAGACCCGTTCGGCCACACCTGGTACTTCGCCACGCACAAGGAAGACGTGTCGAACGAAGAGATGAAGAAGCGCTCCGCGGCATTCGCCGCCAAGGCTCAGGCATCCTGATCCGGCGGTGGGGCCGGGCCGT
The DNA here is from genome assembly GCA_035541265.1 of Bryobacteraceae bacterium. Classification (GTDB taxonomy): domain Bacteria; phylum Acidobacteriota; class Terriglobia; order Bryobacterales; family Bryobacteraceae; genus Bog-159. The sequence goes on along the minus strand of DATKNQ010000078.1, from coordinate 5,898 downwards.
GCCCTGCGCGGGGCTCGCAGCCTTGCAAGTTCTGTAACTCGCCAGCAGCCGCAAGCATCTACTGGATTGCATGCGCTCTCGCCTGGTGCCCGGTCTTCTGCTGATTTTCGCCGTGCATGCCGCGGCCGGCGACACGATGCTGCGCATTCCGCCGGTCAGTGCGTCACTCGATGTGAAAGGGCAGCCGGTGAAGATCACGTTGTGGGGTGCTGTTTCGCAAGCGGCGCCGGATGTCTTCCGCTTGGCCGTCACAGCCGATCTCGCCGGCTTCGCGGATCATCTCACCCCGCTGCTGGCCGCTCAACTGAACCGGTCGGACAACTGCGGCGAACGGATGTCGGTGGAACACGCCACGATCGCGCCCGCCAGACCTGTGGCGATGCTCACCGTGAATGTCCATTACGAGCGCTGGGCCTGCGCCAAGGTATTCGGCAAAGAGCGAACCAAACGCCTGGTGGGAGGCAACGGCGTGGTCGTCGTGAAACTCACGCCGTCCGTGGGCGCGGACGGAATCGCAATGCAGGCGGACGTGCAGAAGATCGATGCCGATGGATCGCTGGGTGAGCTATTGCACTCCGATTCGTTCGGCTCGGCCATCAAAGAAAAGATCGCGGCCAGCATTCAATCGGCGGTCCGCAAGAGCCTCGACCTCCATTCCGCTCTGCCCCCGGCGATCGGAAGTACGGCGGTAATCCGCGGCGTCGAGTTTGCGCAAAGCCCGGAAGGGCGCCTGTGGATCACGCTATCGGGCGATGTGCATCTCTCCGCGGCGCAATTCCAATCGCTCCACAAGCAGCTCGAACCGCACTAACACTCAGGACGCCGCCACCAGGCTGGTCTGCAATTCCGGAATCTCGATCTCGATGCGCGTGCCGTGCCCGGGCTGGCTTTCGATGTTCATCTTGTGATCGCCACCGAACAGCACTTTGAGCCGCTCGCTCACGTTGCTCACGCCGATGCCCTGCTCCCGCAGCGTCGCCAGCTTGGCTTCGGAGATGCCTACGCCATCGTCCTCGACCCACAGCAGCAGCCGCCCATCCACGCGCCGGCTGCGCAGCCGGATGGTGCCGCCTTCCACCTTGCTGCTGAGCCCGTGCTTCACGCAATTCTCGATCAACGGCTGCAGCAGCATGCTCGGCACCAGCATGTCCAGTGTATCGGCGGCCACGTCTTTTTCAAACCGCAGCTTCTCGCCGAAGCGCACCACCTCGATTGACAGGTAATCGTCGATGAATGCGATCTCCTCGCGCAGCGCGCTGAAGTTGTCGTGCTTGCGCAACAGCCGCCGTAGGATGTTCGACAGCTTCAGCACCATCACGCGCGCCTGGTTCGGATCCGTGCGAATCAGCGATGAGACTGAATTCAGCGTGTTGAACAGGAAGTGCGGATTGATCTGGCTGGTGAGCGCTTCCAGCCGCGCCTGGATCAGGTAGCGCTGCTGTTCTTCGAGCTTGCCTTCGGTGCGCGTATTGTTCCAGATCTTGATCGGCAGCGTCACCGAGAAAATCGTGGTGGCGTAGACGGCCAGGTACATCAGCAGGCTGTTCTGCGCCGGGTGCAGATAGAAGATCCGGCCCCGCGCCCCGAAGGCGTGGCCGAGCGCCTGCCGCAGAAACTCGGCGAACAGGATCACGACAAAGAACAGGAGGTTGAAAGCGTTGCGCCGGTCGAAGCGGCGCTGCTTGAAGAAGCGCCACAGGTTCAGATCGAAGAAGGGGCTGAAGCGCCAGATATCTTCTGGATCGGCGGCGCAATCGCGCAGCAGCCCGCCTAGCACGCCGAGCCCCGCAAGCAGCGGCATGGTCAGATACTCGCGGTGAATCATGGCCGGAATCGAGATCATGATGCCGGAAGCGAGACCGGTCACGTAGCCGCCCAACAGGCCGGCGAGCAGGCTGCCTTCCAGGCCCAGATCCACGGCCCGGTAGCTGCTCATCACCACGCGCGTCGCCACGCTCGCGCCGAACACGGCCGAGAACCACAGCGACAATTTCATGCGCTGTGCCAGCGTGCGATTCTCGCGCATCAGCATGCGCTTGACGGCGCTCCAGCGCACCAGGATGCTGGCCAGCGAGGCCACCACGCCGAGTTTTACCAGCAGTGTGAGCAGTGACGAATCCGCCATACGAGCTCGCACATCATTATAATAAAAGGATCGAAGCACCAGTCACAGATCCCATGCAGACTCCTTCCGCGCTCCAGCTCGACAAAGTTGCCGAAGCGGATTTTCCAACCCGATTTGGACACTTTCGCATCTATGGATTCGAAGGCCGGCTCGGCGACCGCGTGGAAGAAGCGGTAGTTCTGCAGATGGGCGATCTTTCCGACGGGCCGCGCGCGCCGCTGGTGCGCATTCACTCACAATGCCTGACCGGAGATGTGTTCCACAGCCTGCGCTGCGATTGCCGCGCGCAACTGGAACTGGCGCTGGAAATGATCGCCGGCGAGGGCCGCGGGTTGGTGATCTACGAACATCAGGAAGGCCGCGGCATCGGCCTGCTCAACAAACTGCGCGCCTACGAATTGCAGGATGGCGGCGCCGATACCGTGGAAGCGAACGAGCGCCTGGGCTTCGAATCGGATCTGCGCAATTACGAACTGCCGGGCGAGATTTTGCGCTACTTCGGCTTGCGGAGCGTCCGGCTGCTATCGAACAACCCGGAAAAGGTGGCGGCGGTGGAAGCCGCGGGAGTCATTGTCGAGGAGCGCGTGCCCTGCATCGTGCCCGCCCTCGGATCGACTGAGACCTATCTGCGCACCAAGAAAGAAAAGATGGGCCACTTACTCGAAGGCTTCTAGAATCGCCGCGACAGGAGCACGGCGGCGCAGTCGATCCTAACGTAACTTAAATCGGAGTTGAGCCCGCGCATCAGTATTGGCCTGGCAGCGGCTGCATCAATCAACAGCAAGGCTTTCGCCGCCGCCATGGCGACTGCCGGCACCCGCGACTGCAAATACGGTTCCAGGCGAGAGAACTTATCGCGCTGCCGCAACTCGCCGGCCGCGGCTATCGCCGCTTCCTGGACGACGGGGTCGCTGCTGGCCACGAATCCGGACAGCGCCTCTTCCATCGACGGGCTTCCGGAGGCGATCTGCAGCGCGAGGGCCCGCACAGTACCTGATTCGCTTTGGAGACCATGCATCACCACTGTGTGGGCGCGGTCCGCCAAACTGGTGGACAACAAGCGCCCTGCTGCGATTAGCCGCACGGACTCATCGTTATCGCTGAGCATCGAGGCGAGTACCGCCATATCGCGCAGCTCGCCCGGACTCAGAAGTTTTTCCGCAAGCATGGACCTGAAATCTGGCTCATTTTCGAGCCCCTTCTCGTAAACAAAATTCTTCAGCCGGGGGCCGTCGATCCTCGCGATTGTCCAAATGGTCCGGATTCTTTCCGCCCGGTTCGGTTCCTCCAACAGCTTGGCGAGTCGCCCCGCAGCGCCTGGCGCACCAAGCGCGGCGAGTGCCGCTGCCGCTTCCCGGCGCGCATCTGGAGCATTCCCCTCCGCGGCTGCAGTCAGTTCGGCCTCACCGGCAGCCGATCCCAACTGGCCCAGCCGCAACGCACCGGCCAGACGCACACCCGCGTCTGGATCCCTGAGGGCCTCCCGGAACGCCGCCACTTCACCGGGGACAGTGCTGCCGGGAAGTGAGTAAACCGCCGTTTCGCGCTTTAAGGCCGAGTGACCTTCGCGGACCTCCGTCGCCAGCGCATCCACGGCAACGGACCCCATGGACTCTAAGAGACCAAACGCGGCGCCGGCATCAGGCTCACCACTGGCGTCCGCGGCCTCTCGCAGTATGGCCGCCGCTTCAGGGGTCCTCGCCTTGGCGATGGACTGCAAGATGGGGGGCTTCGGCTCGAACGACGGATTCTCTGCCAACCGTTTCAGAAGCGGAAGGTAAGTCGCGCATTGAGATCCCGTAAGTCCGCCGGCCACGGCCGCAGCCCACGGAGTTCCGCTCTTGAGTGAACTTTCAATGAGCGTGCGCGCCTCTGCGTCGTCAATCGTTCCAAGCAGCCGGAGCGCTTCGTCGGCGTTCGCACCACCGGAGTCGATCGCCAGGTGCAGGACACCCCAAGCCTGCTGATCCGCCGTACCGGCAATCATCGTGGAGAGCGCCCAAGCCGCGAGCACGACGGCCGCGGGACGATTCGGCCAAGGTTTCATCAGTTTTGCACCTGAAGCAGAGTGCTAGCCACCGTCCCATAGGTTGGAGTGTAAGATTGTTGCTGGGCCGGCGTGATGGGGAAACCGTTTCCGGTCAGGCTCTGCGATCTAGAAGCCGAAAAATTGCTTGGCAGCCCGCCCGGCATATATGCATAGAGGAAATCCCAGAGCATGCCGGCCGAGTTTGATGTGCCCGTCAGGGGGGCTGGTCCGGCGGAATGAACTGAGCGCCCAACGGATTGCTGGTCGTCGTTAGCACCTCTTTCAATGTCAGGCCGGGTAGGACGATCGCACCAGATGTCGCTGCCTGGGCATATAGGTAATACGTCACGGTCGTGAGATAGCCCTTATTGTTTCCTGACCCGTTATAAGGAGTAGTAACCTGGGGCCCTCCCGGAAACGGGGGTCTGTAGCGCAGTTGGAACAAGAACGGTGAACCTCAGGCTGGCGCTAGCCGACTGGCCGTTGACCACGTAGTTAACTGAGACATAGGTGTCCCCAGGCGAGGAACTTGCTGCGGTACCGCTTACTGAGGCGTTCGCCGAGTTTAGCCCGCTAAGCTGCAGGTGCGGCCCTGCCGTCCATGTTACTGAACCACCGCTGGGATTACCGACCGCGGTTATCGCCGTGGAGGCCAGGCCGCCCGGGCCACCCATCACGACCAGGCCGTTGCCAGCCATACTTATAAAACCACTCTGCGCCTGAATGGTCACCGTCGGCGTGACCGCGCGGCCCTGCTGGCCGGTGACCGGGTTGATTACCTGACACGGCGGGAGTGAGCCCTCGGTACAAATCTGCCCCTCATTGGCCGGAACCAGCTCCTCGTAAAGAATCGCAATATCCGCGCTTCCCGGGCTCATTCCCTGCGAAAGCCCCGGATGGGTCTGCCCCTGTGTCTGCACGCTCAGGACTTGGGAAGCGCTGCTGCTCCAGCTTGAAGAAGCTGTAACGTCGTAGTTCGTGCCGGTGTACCACGTATACGAAAACGAGCCCTGACTCTGCCCGCCTTTCGGTATGGCAAAACTCGTCGGGTTTACCGTAACCTGGGTCATCCCAACGCACGTTTCGCAACTTTGTCCGCAGGTGGCTTTTCGCGGACTGTAAATCCCCCCGGCAATTACCGCCGTGATCAGCGCCCGTGTGTCATTGGCAGCACTGGTCAGCAGTAAGCTGCCCTGCGCCACATCCAAAGGCAGCGGCTCGCCGTCTGGATCCGGCTGCTGCGTTCGCACTAACTCTCCGATGTCCAGCATCGCGGAGGCATAGGGTTCGAGCGAAAGCCGCATCCGCCAGGTCTGGCCATTTCGGTAGTTGAGCACCACGAGCAGTTCCTGCGGGTCGGCCAGCGGATTCCAGATGGTGTACATCGTGTCGAAGCCGCCGGAAACCAACCAGTAAGTCGAGCTGATCCCTCCGGATTGGGGCGCCGGCTTGGCCGGCGCCGGGAACACGTAAATTCCCGCTGGCCATACTCCCGGTTCCGCCACGACGTCGCCCCATTGACCAGTGTAACTGAAGGAATAGCATGTCCGGCAGCCCCGGCGTCTTTACGTTTTTGACCATCCATTTTCGGACCAAAGATTATTATTGCGCCCGACAAAGATGTCAAGAAACAAATAATGTGCTCTTTTCGACAATTTATCTAAAGGGACCTTCTTACCTTGTCAGCGCCCCGCGCAAGGAGCCCGCTTACCGGCGGGGCGCTTCCACTGACGGCTTCCGCCGC
>DATKNQ010000077.1:0-22377 GCA_035541265.1 Bryobacteraceae bacterium | reverse complement strand
TTGCGGCCCGCGAGCGCGCCATCGCGATACTGCTGCTGCTTGTCATGCAGCTTGGGGGCGTCCGCCTCGCCGAGGTTCAGCACGTAAAGCATCGGCTTTTGCGAAAGGAACTGGAAGCCGCGAATGCGCTTCTCGTCCTCGGTCTCAAGATCCAGTTCGCGCAGCGGCCGGTTGGCATCCACAGCCGCCTTGCATTTCTGCAAAAGCTCGAATTCGCGGTCGAGTTCCGGATTCTTGATCTTCTTGCGATCCTTATCCAACCGCTCGAGGCGCTTCTCAATCACCACCAGGTCGCTCAGGATCAGCTCGGTCTCGACATCTTCGAGATCGCGCACCGGATCGAGGCTGCCTTTCTCGTGAGGAATGGTTTCATCTTCGAACAGGCGCAGAACCTGCGCGAAAGCGTCGACCACGCGCAGGCTGGCGACATAGCCGGGATCGCGCAGGCTCTCCTTCGAAATCGCGGGCATATCCACGTACTCGACGGTGGCGTGCGTGACCTTCTTCGGCTCAAACAGCCTGGCGAGCTCATCCAGACGCTTGTCGGGCACTTTCGCTACGCCCACGCGCGCGGCGGTCGAGCCGATGCGGGTTTCCTGGTGGGCGCCGGTGAGGATCGTGAACAAGGATGTCTTGCCTACCATCGGTAGGCCGATAATGGCTGTTTTCATATGGGGTGCGGGGACCGGCTAAAGGGGCACGTCGGTCAGGCTGAGAATCTCTTCGATGATGCGGTCGCCCAGGTCGGAGCGCCGCTGAGCGAGCGCGGTGCGCGTATTCACCACCACGCGATGCCCAAAGACGGGAGAGGCCAGGCGTTTCACGTCGTCCGGAATCGCGTACTCGCGGCCTTCGATCAGCGCGAGCGCCTGCACGGCGCGAAACAGCGCCTGCGACCCGCGCGGACTGACACCCAACGTCAGCGATTCGTGCGCACGTGTTTTTTCCACGATGGCCAGCATGTAATCCACCAGCGACTCGTCCACGGTAACGTGTTGCACCGACGCTTGCAGCCGGATGATATCGTCGCCTGAAAGCACCGCATGTATGCCGTCGGAACTGGCGGGTCCAAGATTGCGCAGGATCTCGCGCTCGCTGGAGGCATCCGGATAGCCGATGCGTAGGCGCATGAGGAAACGGTCCATCTGCGACTCGGGCAGCGGATAGGTGCCGTGGTGCTCGACGGGGTTCTGGGTCGCGATCACCATGAAAGGGCGGGGCAGCAGGTGCGGCCGGCCGTCGATGGTCACTTGGCTTTCATTCATGGCTTCGAGCAGGGCCGATTGCGTCTTGGGCGTGGTGCGATTGATTTCGTCCGCCAGCAGGAAATTGGTGAAGACCGGGCCGGGCTTGAATTCGAACGCCTCAGAGTGCGCGTTGTAAATCGTGACCCCCAGGACGTCGCTCGGCAGCATGTCGCTGGTGAATTGCAGGCGATGAAAACTGCACGCCACCGCGCGCGCCAACGCTTGCGCCAGGGTAGTCTTACCCACCCCCGGCACGTCTTCGATCAGCAGGTGGCCCCGCGCGAGCAGGCAGACCAAGGAAAGGCGCACGACTTCGGGCTTTCCCCGGATCGCCGATTGCACGGCGTTTTCCAGTTCGGTCAGCCTGGCGAATAACTGCGGTGCAAAGGGGACCGGCGGGGCGAGAATGGTTTCCCGCTGGGGCATTAAGAGTTATTGTATCTCAGGGCGGCGCGACGGATTCCCGGTGCGCATAAGCTATGATCGAGCTGTGACCCGCCGCCGATTTCTCTCCGCATGCGGCGCGGCCTCCCTGCTGGCGCCGGCCAACGCCGCGCAAACTTACAAGCCAAAGAACCTGATTCTGCTTACTTCCGACGGGCTACGCTGGCAGGACCTCTTCACGAGTATCGACCCGCACTTGATGAATGAAAAATACGCCGGCATGACCAAAGCCGGCGCGGCGGAGCTGCGGGAGCATTTGTGGAAACCTCAGCCCGAAGAACGGCGCCTTGCCCTGATGCCTTACTTCTGGGGCCGCCTGGCGCCGGCGGGCGTCGTGCTGGGAAATGTGAGTAAGGGTAGTTCCGTCAAAGTGACCAACCGTTACGGGAGTTCCTATCCCGGATACTCCGAGATCCTCACCGGACGCGCGCAGGATGATGTCATCCACGGCAACGATCCCGTGCAGAATCCTACACCGAGCTTCCTGCAGTTCGTACGACAGCAGTGGAATCTGCCGAAAGCAAAAGTCGCCGTGTTCGGATCGTGGGATATGTTTCACTACATCGCCGAGAGCCGCCGCGGCGAGATCTTCGTGAATGCCGGCTACGAAGCGTGTGGCGTGCCCGCCGGCAATCCGATTGTTGACGAGCTGAATAAGCTGCAAATCGAGGCGCGGTATGGCGATAGCGCCCGGCACGATGCCTTCACCTTCGGCTTGGCCGTGGAGTACATGAAGAGCGTCCAGCCGCGTGTGCTCCACATCGCTTTCGACGAGACGGACGACTGGGCGCATGCGCACCAGTACGAAGAGGTGCTGAATTCAATCCGATTCGTGGACGACACGCTGCGTGAGCTCTGGACCTGGGTGGAGAGCTCTCCGGCCTATCGCGATTCCACCACCTTGATGGTCACCTGCGACCACGGCCGCGGCAGCACTCTGTACGATTGGCATAGCCACGGCCAGAATGTGTCGGGGTCGGACCAGATCTGGATCGCGGCAGTTGGGCCGGATACGCCGGCGACCGGTGAGGTGATCAACAGCGCGACGTATTACCAGCGCGACATTGCGCCCACGGCCCTGGAGCTATTAGGCCTCGGGGGAGGCGGCTACCCGGGGATCTTGGGCAAGCCGATCGGCGCCTTACTGGGGCGATCCTAGGCGAGCAGATCGCGCAGACGGCGGGCGGTCTCCGGCCGGCGCAGTTTGCGCAGCGCGCGCAATTCGATCTGGCGGACACGCTCGCGGGTCACATCCAGCCCGTTTCCAATCTCTTCGAGCGTGTACTCACGGCCGCAGCCCACGCCGAAGCGCAGACGCAGCACCTGCTCTTCGCGCGGAACCAGGGTGCGCAGGAACGCGGAAGTCTCGTCATGCACCTCGGCCGCCAGTACCGACTCGGAAGGCGACACGTCCCGGCGATCCGCGATCAATTCGCCCAGAGTGGAAACTTCGTCCGAACCGACCGGCGTATCGAGCGAGATCGGCTCGCGCGACATCGTGCGTAGCGCCCCGACCTTCTCGCCAGTGGTCTTCAACGTGGCAGCCAGTTCCGCATCGAGCGGCGCGCGGCCCAGCTCGCGCTCAAGCTGCCGCGAGGCGCGGAAGAACTTGTTGAGCTGGTCGTTCATGTGGATGGGGATGCGGATGGTGCGCGACTGCTCGCCGAGCGCGCGGGAGACCGCTTGCATCACCCACCACGTCGCATAGGTGGAGAATTTGAATCCACGCCGGTAATCGAATTTCTCGGCCGCCCGCATCAGGCCCAGGTTGCCTTCCTGCACCAGATCCAAGAGGTGCAACCCGCGGTTCATATAGCGCTTGGCCACCGAGACCACCAGGCGAAGATTGGCCTTCACCAGATCGCCCTTCGCCTGCTGGGCCTGTTGCTCGCCTTGACGGATCCGTTTCAGCGTGGCGCGCAATTCGCCCAGCGTGGCGCCCGCCGCAGCTTCGCATTTCCGGATGTCGCCCCGCAGCACGCGCGCCTGCACCTGTGCTTCGCGTCCGGGCACTTTCTCAATTCTGTTCAGTTCGCGATCGAGCCGCTCCAATTCCGAGTCGCGCTTTTCGATCTCATGGGCGAATCCCGTCCATTGCTCGGCGCGAAAAGGGATCTGCCGGATCAGCTGGGCGACCTTCACCCGCGCGCGCTTGAGCCGGCCGGACAATTGGCGGCGCAAAGCACGGTCACCGGCGGGCGCGACGGACAACCACTGCTCGACCTGCTGCTGTTTGCCGTATTGGCGCTTTACGGTGGCGAAGTGGTTTTTGAGTTGAGCCCGCCGGGCACGATCGGCGGCGCTGCCGTCTTCGACATCGCCCCGCTCGATCATGGTATCGAGTTCCATCGTGCCGGCACCCGCCTGCGACAGCAGTTCCACCACCCGCTGCTGCACCAGAGCCGACCGGCTTATCGCTTTTTCCCGCCGCACCTTGCCGCGTTCCATGCGGCGAGCCAATTCCACTTCCTGGGCCCGGGTGAGCAGGGGAACCGCGCCGATTTCGCGGAGGTAGCGGCGGACGGAATCGTCCGGCTCGGGGAAAGACTGGGGCCGTTCTTCGGCCGCCGCGGGCTGTTCAAAATCCTCAAGCGCGTCGTCCAAGGAGATTGCTACGGCAGCGTTGCCATCCGGGTCCGGCGCGTGTAGTGGTGCGTCAAAGTGGGTGGCTTCACCCACCCGTGTACGATAATTCGATATCATCATGCCCCTCTCCTCCCCTCTCCCCACCTAAGTGGGGTGTCAAATCGCGCATTCTCAGGTATTTGCAGCATCGATCTGGCAGACCTAGGGCTAAAGTCGCTGAGTTTGGTCCTGCCGGAACCGTTTTTCGCCAAGATTGCACGCCAGCAGATTGCAGTTTAGGGGCCAATATTCCGAGATCCGCACGTTCATACTTTGCGGCCGAGAGTTTCGGCCTTACGAATCGCTTTTTCGCGTTGGATATAAGCCTCGATGGCGACCTGTGAAGCCTCGCAGGCCATGCTGGTGCTCATGCGCCTCTCCGCCTCGTCGAACATGCGTTCGGCCTCCATGCGCACACTGTAGGCTTCATCGTCCACTTCTTTCTGCTTCTGCACCGCCGTCTTGACCTTGGCATCCACGTGCGCGGCCGCCTTGCGCGCCTTCTCGTACCGGCGCCGCGCGGCGGCGTCTCCGGCAGCCGCGGCCGCTTCCGCCTCCAACTCCGCATAGGTCAGCCGCAGGTCGTCGCTCCAGGCGTCCTTCACCTCCTGCTCCAGCTTATCGAACGCCTCCCAGGCAAGGTCGGCCGTCTGCCGCACGCGTTTCTTCTCTGTGAGCCATTTCCAGACGCCCCAATTCTTGGCGGTTTCCAGAAGCGACTTGGCATCTTCTACTTCGGCAAGTTTGCGCATAACACACCAACAGGATCATCTGTATGATAACGAATGATGCGTCCGTTCTCTGCCATCATTCTCCTGTTCGGCTTGGCGGCCATCCATTTGCCCGCTGCCGAGAATCGTTTCGTGCATACCGGCGGCCGCGAGATTATCGGACCCGACGGCCACAAGCTGCTGCTGCGCGGCATCAACCTGGGCAACTGGCTGGTGCCGGAAGGCTACATGTTTCACTTCGGTAAAGGTCCGTCTTCCTATCGCGAGATTTCGGCCCTGTTCAACCGCCTGGTGGGACCGATCGAAACAACCCGCTTCTGGAAGCAGTACCGCGAGACCTACATCACCGAGGCGGATATCCGCTTCATCCACGATGCCGGATTCAACTGTGTGCGCATTCCATTTCACTACAAGCTGATCGATGACGGCACGGCTTTCCCGCTGTTTGACCAGGTGATCGCATGGGCGAAAGAGGCGCACCTCTGGGTGATTCTGGATATGCATTGCGCCCCGGGCGGCCAGACCGGCACGAACATCGACGATAGCTGGGGTTACCCATGGCTGTTTGAAAGCAGCGAGGAACAGCAGTTCGCCGTGGCGTTCTGGCGCAGCATCGCGCAGCGTTACGCGGATGAGCCCACCGTGCTGGGTTACGACCTGTTGAATGAGCCGGTTCCGCCGGCCGTCGCGCAGTTGAACCCCTACCTGGAGCCGCTTTACCGCAAAATAACGGACGCCATCCGGCAGGTGGACAAGAATCACGCAGTCATTCTGGGCGGCGCGCAGTGGGACAGTAACTTCTCGGTTTTCGGACCGCCCATCGATCCGAACGCCATCTACACGTTTCACAAATACTGGACCGCACCCACCAAGGACGTGATCCAGAGCTACCTGGATTTCCGCGAGCGCTACCAGGTGCCGATCTGGATGGGCGAATCCGGCGAGAATCAGGATGCCTGGGTCGCACAATTCCGCGCGATGCTGGATGAGAACGACGTCGGTTGGGCGTTCTGGCCGTATAAGAAGATGGACGCGGCTTCTTCACCCGTGAGCTTCGCGCGGCCCATACATTGGGACGAAATCGTAAGCTACGCGGCACTGCCCGGCGGCATGGGCGCTGCCGAAGAATTGATGAAGAAGCGGCCCTCGGTCGAGAATTCGCGCGCCGCGCTGGCGGATCTGCTCGAGAAAATCAAGCTCCAGCACTGCCGCGTCAATCCAGGTTACTTGCAGGCGCTGGGCATGCACGTTCCCGCGATTCAGTAGACGGTCAGCGGGCGGATTTCACGAATCCGGGCGTGGCCTCGCCGTCCTGCACAATTTCAAACTGGCCCGTTTCCCAATTGCGCGCGGTCGCGAGTTTCACCGTGCGCAGGGCGTCGTTGCCCGCCACCACCAGCACCATGTGTTCCGGATCCACGGGATTGGCGCCGGCGAACAGCAGCGCGTCCCGTTCGGAAGGATACATCGCGCCGTTGATGCGGAATTCGTCTGCGTTGTAATCGAGACCCAGACGGCCGCTCCATGCGGCCAAGGCGGAATTGGCTTCCGGCCGGCCCACAAAAATCACGTCGTGTGCACGCAAATCCACATCCGTTACCTCGAAATCTTTGCGAATTGGCACGGCGCTTTCGTACCAATCGAGGAACTGTTTCTGAAGCTGCTCGGCGGCATAGCGATTGGCGCCGGCTTCGCGAACGGTGCCGTAGACCAGGATCGCCGAATGCAGCCGGCTACCGATGTCGGTGGTCAGATAGCTCGGGCCATTGCCGGCGTCGACTTCTAAGGGCACATGCGCCTGGTCGAGGAACGATTGTGCCGTTACCGTTTGGGTCGTGTGTGCGACGAAGTAATCGCGCATCAATTTCAGAAACGCATCATCGCCCATGTGGCGGCGCAGCGCATCGAGATACAGCGCACCCTCTGCCCGTGCGAACGTGAACCGCTCACGAGGATCGGCCGAGCTGCGCGACTCGCGGTACTCCGCGCGCCGGATGTTCATCGACTGGTCAAGATCGGCGGATGTCAGATCGTGATAGTAGGCCGCGGCGCCGGCGGCGAACCAGACGTCGGCATCCCTTGCGGGAAGCACCCAGCCCTTCCAAAGCCGCGCCGCGTCAAATGGCTTTTGAGGCGGTTTCTCCGAACGCGGCACGGCCGTTCCGGCCTCGCGCGACTTCTCGTTCTGCTGGATCGTGGCGCGCAGCGCGGCGGACGGCTCGCCGTGGAAAAGCTCGTAGCCGGAAGGATACAGTCCATCATTCTTCGCGTAATTCTGGCGCTGCCATTGCGAAGGCACCCACTCGCGCTGATTCGGTTTGCCGATGGCCGCCCATACCATCAGGTGCGTGGTCATATCCGCGGTGGCGACCTTCGCATCCATGGTGGCAGAGCTCATCAGCGGCGCCGTGCGGAACGCGAGGAAGCCGAACTGTTCGCCGATCTGTCCCTTGTACTCACGATAAAGACTGAGCCACGCTTCATCGCGCGGGGCCGGATGGTAAGGGACGTACTCCGGCTTTCCGTTCGGGTCGGGCTCGTACTCGAGGCGCACGCCGAGGTCCTTGGCATTGTTGTTGCCCCAGTAGAATCCCTCCGTGCCGCCGAACCATTCGTTCTTCGAGCTGCGCCACAGCTTGGTGCGCGTGGTGCCGAGCTCATACATGGCGATCTCGTTGTTCTTACCATCGCCGATCAGCCACTCGTTGGTGTAGAGGCCATTGTTGCGCGTGCCCAGCCGCTCAACGATCTCGTCAACATTGCCGCCGTACTGAATCGCCTCGCGCGCGCGGAAAGCTACCGGCGTGCCTGCGATATTAAACGGCGACTGGCGGATGGTGGTCTCGGTGAGCACTATGCCGGCGTCATTCTGATACCAATCCGTGCCACTTTCGATGCCGGCAGGATAGCTCTGCATCAAAATGCGATGACCCTTGGCCGGCTGGATGTCGAGCATCACGTTGGTCTGCTCGGCGAGTGTGAGCGGCCACCAGGTGACATGGCCGATCACCATCTTGCCGTCGCGCGTGGCAGGCCCGGTGGCGGCGAAGGCGCTGCAATGGTCGAGCACCGAGTCGCGCTTGCGGTCGAAATACGCCGGCGGGTTCAGGCTCAGACCTTCGAGACCGGTCGGTGTCATCGGCATGGCGCCCTGCAATTCGCCGAGTTCCACGGTAGTGTTCGCGACCACGATATCCACCAGGTCAATGCGCCGCCCCAGCCACTTCGCGCCGGCGTCGGATGCGCCGTCGGCAATGCCGCGCATTTCTTCTAAAATCTCGCGGTCGAACCCGCGCAGGAAGAGCGCGTTCACCGTCGTACGCAAATCGTCCCAGCTTCGCGCTTCGGCTTTGGCTCCCAGTTCGGCCGCGCAGCGATCCAAGTACTCCGGAATCTCGCGCGCCATCAGGTGGCCGTGCTGGTAGCCGCGCTCGTAGGGCTCGCCTTCGATGTGCAGATAGATCCAGCCGGCCGACGGGTATCGGTAGGCCGGACCGAAGGTGCGCACCGTATCGGCGGGCGGATCGCCGGCCGCGGAGATCTCATCGAGAGACATCCCCGAAAACCAGGCCTTGCCCGTAAACGCGCCGCCGTTGCCCACCGTGAGCAGGATGCGATCCTGCGCGCGGCTGGCGACGAAGCTCAGGCTCAGCCGCGTCCAGTCGCGCGTGCCGCCGAGCGCCACCGAATGCACGTCGAACGGCATGGAGGTCATTGTCAGCACCGCTCCGACCGCGATCGGCGAGCGGTCCAGATCGCGCACCTCGACGTTTTCCGTGCGCACCCAGCCGGTGACTTCGTAGCTGGCGCCGATGCGCAAGGCGATCGGTGCGGAACTGGCGGCTGCGTCTGTAGAGTTACCTGGCTCGATGCGTAGCGCCTTCTGGCCTTCGTGCGTGACGGACGGATCGACGGCCAATGAGCCGCGCTCCGCCGTCCATCCAGTGGCGCCACGCTCAATTGAAGAACGGTACAGGGGCGTGCCGGCGTCGAGTAGCAAAGCCACGCCCAGCAGGCAGCAGAAAAAACGAATCACGGTCAGCCTCCCTTCAGTCATTTATACACTGCCGGGACTGCCGTTTCCTAATGGGATGCCAGCGAGTATGATGAGATAACCGCTGATGGAGCCGCTCACCTTCCTCTGCCTGGCCAGTTACGAAAAGGGGCACGACTTCCTGCGGGAGGCCAAGCAGCAGGGCTGCCGCGTGTTCCTCATTACGTCTCTTAGCCTGAAAGACAGCGCCGAGTGGCCGCGCGAGAGCCTCGACGACATCTTTTACATGCCGGATCAAGACAAGACCTGGAACCGCAATGACACGGTGCTGGCCATCAGCCACCTGGCCCGCACGCAGGTGATCGACCGGGTGGTGGCGCTGGATGATTTCGACCTCGAGATGGCCGCCTCGCTGCGCGAGCATCTGCGCATTCCCGGCATGGGCGAGACTACCACGCGATACTTTCGCGACAAGCTGGCCATGCGCATGCGCGCCATCGAAGCAGGCTTGAACGTCCCCGAGTTCGTGCATCTGCTGAACGACGCGAAAGTGCGCGAGTTCACCGAACGCGTGCCGCCGCCATGGGTGCTGAAACCGCGCCTGATGGCGGGCGCCATCGGCATCCGTGTGGTTCGCTCGCTCGATGAGTTGCGCGCCGCGGATCACTCGCTGAGCGATCAGCGGTCGTTTTACCTCGTGGAGCGCTACGTGGGGGGGGATGTCTGCCACGTGGATTCGATCGTCTACGAGAACGAGATTTTGTTCGCGGTGGCGAGCCAGTACGGCCATCCGCCGCTCGACGTTTCGCACGGCGGCGGCATCTTTACCACTCGCCTGCTCGAGCGCGGGTCGGCTGATTCCGAGGCCCTGCTCGCCAAGAATCAGCGGGTGCTCGCGGCCATGGGACTGTTGCGCGGCGTTTCGCACACCGAGTTCATCAAGGGCGCCGACGGCGTGCTGTATTTTCTCGAAACCTCCGCGCGCGTGGGCGGCGCGCACATCGCCGAATTGGTACAAGCCGGCACCGGCGTGAACCTGTGGCGCGAGTGGGCCAAAGTCGAGATCGCCGAAGGCCAGCATCCTTACGCGCCGCCGCCGGATGCCAACGACTACGCCGCCCTGCTCGTCTCGCTGGCGCGCCAGGAGCATCCGGATACCTCGGCGTATACCGACCCCGAGGTCGTGTGGCGCATGCAGCGTCCGCACCATGTGGGCCTGATCGTCAGGTCGCCGCGCCGCGAGCGCGTCGCCGAATTACTCGACCAATATGTCGCGCGCGTCAAAAACGAGTTCGCCACTACCGCGCCGCCGCGAGAAAGACCCACCAACTAATTCCTATGTCCACCACACCCGCTGCCGTCCGCACCAAGTTGTCCGGGGCACAATGGGCTGTACTCTCCCTGTTAGTTCTTTCTATTTTTATTAACTACATCGACCGTGGAAACCTCTCTATCGCCGGGCCGCTGCTGATGCAGCCTAAGGCGAATGGCGGCCTGGGTCTGGACCCGGCGCGCCTGGGCTCGCTGCTCTCGGCTTTCTTCTGGACCTACGCGCTGTTCCAGTTGCTCGGCGTGGTGGGATTGCTGCTGGATCGCTTCGATGTGAGTTGGGTTTATGCCGCCGCGTATCTTCTGTGGTCCGCCGCCACCGCTCTAACGGGCCTGGCCACCGGATTCGTCGTTCTATTTAGCTTGCGCTTGCTGCTGGGAATGGGCGAGTCGGCGGCCTATCCGTCATATTCCAAAATCTTCGCGACGCATTTTCCGGAGCACCATCGCGGCCTGGCCAATGCCTTCATCGATGCCGGGTCGAAGTTCGGGCCGGCGCTGGGCACGCTGGTCGGCGGCCTGCTGATGGCGCGCTTCGGATGGCGTCCGTTTTTCTTCGTGCTGGGCGCCGTGAGCCTCGCCTGGCTGATCCCCTGGCTCAAATGGATGCCGCGCGGCAAAGGCACGGTGCTGCTGCATCACGTCCAGTCTCCGCCCGTCGTGCGCATCCTCAAGGAACGCTCCGCGTGGGGATCCTTCGGCGGCTTGTTTTGCGGCAACTATTACTGGTATTTCCTGCTGACCTGGCTGCCAACCTACATGGTGATGGAGCTGCACTTCAGCATGGACCGCATGGCCAGTATGGGCTCGCTGGCGTTTCTGGCGATCGGCGTCTCATCGGCGCTATGCGGATGGCTGTCCGATCGCTGGATCGCCGCCGGCGCGACGCCGACGCGCGTCCGCAAGACTTTCACGGTCGGCGGATTGGCGCTATCGACAATCATCCTGCCGGTTGCCATGGTGCATAGCCAGAATCTGTCGATGGCCCTGCTGTTTACTGCGTGCATCTTTTTTGGGATGTGGAGCTCGAACCACTGGGCGCTGATCCAGACGTTGGCCGGACCATCCGCAGCCGGTAAGTGGACCGCGGTACAGAACGGCATCGGCAACTTGTCGGGAGTCGTCGCCCCGGCGCTGACGGGTCTGGTAGTGGAACGGACGGGCCAGTTTTTCTGGGCGTTCGCTGTCGCTACGGGCCTGGTGCTCCTCGGAGCGTTCTTCTACGGGATCGTGATCGGGCCGATCAAACAGGTGGACTGGAGCCGGCCTTAACCACCAGCCACCAACCACCAGCCACCAACCACCACACCCCCCCGTGTCACAATAAACCCTAGTGGTTCTCGTTCAGAACGTATCCAAGTTATACAAGCTCTACCGCCGCCCGTCCGACCGCCTGCGTGAAGCGCTGCCCTTCGCCCGCCGCCAGCATCATAGCGATTTTTGGGCGCTGCGTGAGATCAGCTTCCAGGTGGAAAAAGGCGAGACGCTGGCGCTGGTCGGGCCCAACGGATCGGGCAAAAGCACGCTGCTGCAAATCGTCGCCGGAATTCTGCAGCCCACGCAGGGACGCGTCGTCACCCGCGGGCGCATCGCCGCGCTGCTGGAGCTCGGCGCGGGCTTCAACCCTGAATTCACCGGCCGCGAGAACGTCTTCCTGAACGGCGAGATCATGGGGCTGAGCCGCGCTGAAATCGAGCGCGCCATGCCCTCCATCGAGGCCTTCGCTGAAATCGGCGAGTTCATCGCGCGCCCCGTGAAAGAGTATTCCAGCGGCATGTACGTGCGCCTCGCCTTCGCCACCGCCATCCACGTCGATCCCGAAATCCTGATCGTCGATGAAGCCCTGGCCGTGGGCGACGCCGTATTCGCCAATCGCTGCGTGCGCAAGTTCGAGGAGCTGCGCGAGCGAAAAGTCACCGTGCTGTTCGTCTCGCACGACCTGGGCCTGGTGAAGCAGCTTTCCGACCGCGCCATCCTGTTGCTCAACGGACGCATCGAGGCGCAGGGCACACCCAGCGACGCGATCAATCGCTACATCGGCCTCGTGCTCGAAAAGCAGCAGGCGCGCCAGGAACGCCAGCAGCGCTTCGAGGCCAGCTTCCGCCACGGCGATGGCGCCAGCGAAATTCTGGGCGTCGATCTGCTCAACGCCGAAGGCGAGCCGGCCGAAACGGTCACCAGCGGCGAAACGGTCACTGTGCGCGTACGCTGCCGTTTCCGCCAGGAGCGCTGCGATCCCATGGTCGGCATCCTCATCCGCACCCGCATCGGCATGGACGTCTACGGCACCAACACGCGCATCGAGAAGATGCACCTGGGCAGTTACCAGGCCGGCGACGAACTCGAAGTGGATTTCAAATTCCCCTGCTGGTTGACCCCCCAGCAGTACACCCTCACCGTGGCCACGCAGAACCCGGACGGATCGAGCCACGACTGGCTCGACGACGTGATCGCTTTCGAAGTCGTGGACACGCGCATCGCCGCCGGCGTCGCAAATCTGCGAGCGAACATCGCATGGCGCGTCTCACGGTGAAGGTGCATCCGCGCGCCAAGCGGACGCGCGTGACCGGCCGGCTCGGCGAAGCCTGGAAGCTCGACCTGGCTGCGCCGCCGGTGGATGGCAAAGCCAACGAAGCCTGCATCCGATTCTTTGCCGATCTCGCCAACGTCGCGCAATCGCGCGTGCGGATCGTGTTAGGCTTGACAGGCCGGACCAAAGTCATTGAAGTCGACGGCGTGCCGCAAGACGTGCTGGAGGCCAGGCTGCGCGAATGATCTATGCCGTAGTGTTGTCCGTGATTGTGGCGGTGCTGCTGGGCACCGCGCTCGTTCGCTCGCTGGGCGTGAAGAACCAGGCCGACTTTCTGGTGGCCGGCCGCACGCTGGCATGGCCCGTGCTGGTGTTCACGCTGCTCTCCTCCTGGATCGGCGCGGGCAGCCTCTTCGCGGGCGGCGAGAACGCTTACCTGAACGGCTTCTCGGCGCTCTGGCAGCCGGCCGGCGGCTGGATCGGACTGGCCGTGATCGCCCTGATCGCCGGCCGCGCGCGGCGCTTCGCGCAGTTCACCGTGCCCGATCTGCTCGAAACCCGCTACAACACCACAGCCCGCGTGCTGGCCACCGTCGCCATCGTGATCTCGTACACCGTCATCACCAGCTACCAGTTCAAAGGTGGCGGCGACATCATGCACTTGATCTTCCCGTCGCTCGATCAGAAGACCGGCATGAACATCATCGCCGTCTTCGTCATCACCTTCACCGCGCTCGCCGGCATGGCGTCGGTGGCGTATCTCGACCTGATCATCGGACTGCTGGTCACCATCATCGCCCTGATCTCGCTGCCGCTGCTGCTCGCGCGCACCGGAGGTTGGAGCGCCGTGCATGCGGCCCTGCCGCCCGATCATTTCACCGTCTTCGGACCCCTCGGATGGGTCCACTGCCTCGGCTACCTGCTGCCCACTTTGCTGCTGCTGATCGGCAACCAGGGCATGTATCAGAAATTCTTCTCGGCCCGCTCGGAACGCGATGCGCGCTGGGCCGTCTTCGGATGGATCATCGGCACGCTGATCCTCGAAACCGTAATCATCACCATCGCGGTGATCGGCAGCGCCACGCTGCGCACCAACCGGCCGCGCGAGATTATCCCGCTGACCGCGCGCACGCGCCTGCCGGAACTCGTGGGCGCCATCCTGCTCGGCGGCGTCTTCGCCAAAGTCATATCGACCGCCAACAACTATCTCTTCTCGCCCGCCACCAACCTGATTCACGACGTCTATAAGCGCTTCGTCGATCCGCAAGCCAGTGAACGCCGCACGTTGATCGTGTCGCGCGTCCTCGTCGTAGCGCTCGGGGCCTTCGCATTGTTGCAGGCCGCCTATTTCGAATCCATCCTGAAAGCCGCGCTCTACGCCTACACGGTCTACGGCGCGGCTGTCACGCCGTCCGTCATGGCGGTATTCTTTTGGAAGCGGGCCAATATGGCCGGCGCCATCAGCTCGATCGTGCTCGGCACCGTGATCACGGTCGTCTGGCAGATCCTCAACATACAGTGGCTGGACGCGGTCTATCCGGCGCTGGGTGTTTCCGTACTGGCGCTGGTGGTGGTCAGCCTGGCCACGGCGCCGCCCTCGCGCGCCAATCTGGAGCCTTTTGAAAAATGAACCTCGCGGCAATTCAGGAAGAACTGCAAAAACAGAAACTCGACGGCTGGTTGTTTTTCGATCATCATCAGCGCGACCCGCTGGCTTACCGGGTGCTCGGCTTTCAGCCTACGTCGCACGTCACCAGGCGCTGGTATTACTGGATTCCGGCGGCGGGCGAGCCGCGCGGACTGGTGCATCGCATCGAATCAGGCAAGCTCGATCCCGTGCCCGGCGAGAAGCTGCGTTATTCGAGCTGGAGTGAGCAGGCGAGCGGCATTCGCGCGCTGCTCGGTAATGCGAAGCGCGTGGCCATGCAGTATTCGCCTCTCTGCGCGATCCCCTACGTTTCCATGGTCGACGCCGGCACGGTGGAACTGGTGCGCAGTCTCGGCGTGGAAGTGGTCAGCTCCGCTGAGCTGATCCAGCATTTCGAAGCGCGCTTGACGGCCGCGGCACGCGAATCGCACATGGAAGCCGGCCGCCGCGTCGATCGTGTGCGCGCGCAGGCTTTCGATATGATCCGCCAAGTGACCCGCAGCGGTGGCGCGGTGCAGGAATTCGCGGTGGCCGAGTTCGTACGCGACGGCTTCGCCAAAGCCGGCCTGTTCGCCGAAGACGGACCCATCGTCGGCGTGAATGCCAATGCCGCCAATCCACACTACGAACCCACCGCGGAGATCACTTCCGAAATCCGCAGCGGCGACCTGGTGCTGCTCGATATGTGGGCCAAGCTCAATCAGCCGGGCTCCGTGTACTACGACATCACCTGGACCGGCTTCTGCGGCGACCGTCCCACGGATGAAATGCTGAACGTCTTCGGCGTGGTGAGCGGTGCGCGCGATGCCGCCATCGCCCGCGTGCGCGACGCCGTGGCCGCCGGCCAGGACCTGCGTGGCTTCGAAGTGGATGATGCCGCGCGCGGCTACATTTCGAGCCGCGGCTATGGCGATTATTTCGTGCACCGCACCGGCCACTCCATCGGCGAAGACATCCACGGCAACGGCGCCAACATGGATAATCTGGAAACGCACGATGAGCGGCGCGTGGTTCCGTGGACCTGCTTTTCGATCGAGCCGGGAGTCTACCTGAAGAACTTCGGCATCCGCTCCGAGGTGAACATGTTCGTCGGCGAGACCGAAGCGCGCGTCACCGGCGAGGTCCAGCGCGAACTGGTCATGCTCTGACCGCGTTGCGCGCGCAGCCATGATCGACTTCTCCCAATTCGGCGGCGGCCAGCCGCTGGTGCTGATCGCCGGACCCTGCGTCATCGAAAGCGAAGAGCACGTCCAGACGATGGCGCGCGCCATCGGCGGAATCGCTGGCTCGTTCGTCTTCAAAGCCTCCTTCGACAAGGCCAATCGCACCAGCCTCGGCGGCTATCGCGGCCCCGGGCTGCGCGAAGGTCTGCGCATCCTGGCGGGCGTGAAGCGCGCGGGCTATGCCGTTCTCACTGATATTCACGAGCCGGCGCAAGCGGCGCCCGTTGCCGTGGTCGCCGACATTCTGCAGATTCCCGCCTTTCTCTGCCGCCAGACGGACCTGCTTCTTGAAGCCGGGCGCACCGGTCGCATCGTGAATATCAAGAAAGGCCAGTTCGTCGCGCCGCAGGACATCGCGCGCGCGGCGGAGAAAGTCGCGTCCACGGGAAATACGCACGTCCTGCTCACCGAACGCGGGTCGTCATTCGGGTATCACAACTTAGTCGTCGATATGCGCGGCCTGAAGATCATGCGCGACATGGGCTGGCCCGTCATCTTCGACGCGACCCACAGCGTGCAATTGCCGAGCGGCGGCGGCACGGCTTCCGGCGGCCAGCCGCAATTCATCGAACCGCTGGCGCGCGCGGCCGTTGCCACGGGAATCGATGGGCTGTTCGTCGAGGTGCACGATGCACCCGAGCGCGCGCTCTCCGATGGCGCGAACGCCCTGCGCCTCGATCTGCTGCCCGAGCTCCTGCGCCGCCTGCGGGCGCTCGACGCGCTCGTGAAGTCCTTCGCTTGATCCCGCTCTGCACGCACGCGCGCTCCACGGCGTCATACAATGTTGGAGACAAGGAGATCTGTGTATGACCCTCAACCGCCGGCGCAGCGGCTTTTCCCTGATTGAACTATTGATCGTAATCGCGATCATCCTCATCATCGTGACCGTGGCCTTGCCCAAGTTGAACAAGGCCCGCATGTACGCCCAGGAGACGGCGGCATTGAAGGCCATCCAGACGATCAACACGGCGCAGGTGCAATACAATTCTCAGTTCGGCCGCTTCGCGCAATCGCTTACCGAACTCGGGCCGCCCGCGAGCGGTGCCGACAGCGCCTCGGCGGCCAATCTGATCTCGGGCGATTTGGCCAGCGGAGAGAAGCAGGGCTATAAGTTCACCGTCAACGGCACGCCCATGGGCTATACCATTTCGGCCGTGCCTTCCGCCTTCGGATCCACCGGTTCGCGTACGTTCTTCTCGGACCAATCCCTCGTGATCCGCGAGAACTACGGGCAGGAGCCCGCTACGGTGAACAGCAAGGAAGTCGGCTCCGCGGCGGCGAAGCCGGGCGAGACCGCGAAGTAGAGCCGCGCAACGTCCTTCGCCTGGTGCGCGACGAATCATATTAACTTCGCAACTCTGCCGCCGGAATTTCTCGAGCGCCTGAGGCGTCTGAGCAAGTGTATGTGACCTCCGAAGATCCTCTTCTGCAATCAGGTTTCAGCGGTGGCCCCGAGCGCTGGCGCCGCGAACGCGAGCCTATTCTTGTCGCGCTCCGCGAGCCGGTATCAGTACTGCTATGCCTTGTGTGGCTGCGTCCCGGAAGACCCTATCGCGATTCGCTTGGATGGACCGGGCCGCGGCGTCCTCCGTGTTACCTTGACTCTTACGCATGCGCATCCTTTTTATTGGCGATATCTTCGCCTCCGCGGGCCGGCAGATTATCGCCGATCACCTTCAGGACATCAAAGAAACCAACCAGATCGACGTGGCCATTGCGAATGCCGAAAACGCCGCCGGTGGTTTCGGCATCACGCCGGCCATCGCCGAGGATTTATTTGCGTTGGGTCTGGACGTCCTTACATCTGGAAATCATATCTGGGATAAGAAAGAAATAATAGATTACTTGTCGCGGCAGCCAAGACTGTTACGGCCCACCAATTATCCACCCGACACTCCCGGCCAGGGAGTGATCACCGCCTGCACCCGTCAAGGTATTCCCTACGCAGTCATCAGTCTGCAAGGCCGCACTTATATGCCCGCGACCGACTGTCCGTTTCGCAAAGCCGACCAGATCCTGCGCGATCTGGACCCGTCCGTGAAAGTACGCTTCGTCGATTTTCATGCAGAAGTAACCAGCGAGAAGGTGGCCATGGGATGGTACCTGGACGGACGCGTTTCGGCGATGGTGGGCACCCACACGCATATCCCGACCGCCGACACGCGCATCCTGCCGGGCGGCACCGCTTATCAGACCGACGTCGGCATGACAGGACCTTATGACTCCGTGATCGGCGTAAAAAAGGAGCTCATTCTGCAGCGGTTTCTCACCGGCCTTCCGTTGCGCATGGAAGCAGCTAAAGGCGGCCCCGAGTTACACGCAGTCATCCTCGAAGTAGATGAAGGCACTGGCAAAGCGGCCTCGTTCCGCCGGCACACGGTGCAAGGCGACTAAGACTGCCGGAAAATTCAACAGGACCCGCCAGTTACTGACCCGACATCCATAAGTGATGGATATTCTGAGATATTTACTGAAATATTCTTGTATTTTATCCTTGACATCGGAAATATTTTTGGGAATACTCTAGAAAAACGCAGGGCGCTCCAATGTCCGGCGTTCGGAGATGGCAGTTGATGGATGCTGGCTACGATGCGAGGAGATACCCGACATGATAAAGCGACTCACCGAAATAACCACCAGAACCTGCGATGAACTGGCCGTGGCTAGCGCAGGGCGGCCCGAGAGACAACAGCAGATAGCCGCTCGCGCATTCGAGCTGTGGTTGGCGCGAGGCTTCCGCAATGGGTCGCCGCAGGAGGATTGGTTACAAGCCCAACGGGAGTTACAACGGACGGAAGAGCGGGCTTCTTAGGGAGGCAAAGATGACGATCACTTACCGCGGAGAATTGCGAGATGCACGGATCTTGGCTTCGTCCGGCGTCACGATGCGCGTCGCCGTGCAGTGTTGCGACGACACTGTAGAACTCAGCCGCCTCGAAGACAACTGGTTCTCGGAAGAAGGCGAGCCGGTCTCTTTTGAATTCCTGGAAGGACCGGAAATACCGTTCGCCTTTCCGGAAGCGATGGACCGCCTTTACGCTCTGTCTCCCGGCCAGTTGTTAGGCGGCCGCGTATTTGGAAACGCACTGCGCTGTTGAACAGCGCGACCCCGCTTCGCACCCAACCGCGGCGGTCCCTTCGTGGGTGATTTCACCCAGCTAGCCGCACGGCGCTCTCTAAGCCTTTGAAATCACATGCCATGGCATTGGTCCGGTGATTGCACTCCACTTGCATCCCAGTTGCAGGAGGAATGACAGCCGATGAATTTCGATGAAGCGCCCATGCTCGTGATTTGGGAAGTGACACAGGCTTGTGACTTGGCTTGCGTGCATTGCCGCGCCTCCGCCCAGCCCAACCGCAACGCTGCCGAACTCTCCACTAAACAGGGATTTGAACTGCTGGATGAGATCAAGTCGTTCGGCAATCCCCTCATGGTTTTCACCGGCGGCGATCCTCTAAAGCGCCCCGACATTTACGAACTCATCCGCCACAGCGTGGAAATCGGCCTGCGCACCAACGTGACGCCCAGCGCCACGCCGCTGCTCACCGAGGAAGCCATCGACCGCTTTCAGGAGTGTGGCGTCTCGCGCATGGCCATCAGTCTCGACGGGCCGGACGCACAGTCGCACGACGATTTTCGCGGCATTCCAGGCACCTTCGATCGCGCTATGCTGGCGCTTTATCACGCTAAGAAGATCGGGCTCGAAACACAATTTCAGACCACCGTTACGCGCCGCAACCTGCCGCGCCTGCCTGAAATGGCCAAAATCGCGGAAGACGTCGCGACCAAAATGTGGAGCCTGTTTTTCCTGATCGTCACCGGCCGCGCGCTCGAAAACGACGACCTCGCCGCCGAAGAATACGAGCAGGTGTTCGAATTCATGTACAACCTGTCGAAGACCGCGCCCTTCGCCATCAAGACCACCGAAGCGATGCACTATCGCCGCTATGTGGCGCAGCGTATGAAAGCCGAACACCGCTCGATGGCCGAAAGTTCCAACGCCGGATCCATGATGTGGCGCACCGCCGGAGTCAGCGACGGCAAGGGATTCGTCTTCGTGTCGCACACCGGCGAAATCTTTCCCAGCGGCTTTCTGCCGATCACTGCCGGCAACGTATTGCAGGATTCACTGACCGACGTCTACCGCAACTCCGGCCTGTTCCGCTCGCTGCGCGACATGGGCCAGCGGGAAGGCAAATGCGGCATCTGCGAGTATCAGAAGGTGTGCGGCGGCTCGCGCTCACGCGCCTATGCCCTGACCGGAGACTATCTGGCTGAAGATCCCCGTTGTATCTACCAGCCGCACCTGGCCGAAGCGCTGGCAGGGTAGTGGCCCAGACCGCCGCAAGAGCGGAACTTTGGAGGGTTTACTCCTCGGTCTTGCCGGCGTGTTCGAACAGGAAATTCAGGGTCTTTTCGGTTTGAATATGCGAAGCGATGCGCCCCAGCGTCCCGTCTTTTTCGAAACGCAGCCGCACGGCGGCAAAAGGCTCGCGCTGCTGTTTGGCGACGCGCTCCACTTCGCGATCCACTTCGTCGCGCGTGGCGGCGATCGCTTCGCGTTCGGCGATGCGCGACAGCAGCATCGACGCTTTCACCTCACGCATGGCCTTGTCGCCTTGGCTCTCCTTCACCTTCTTCCAATCCAGGTTCAGCGATTTCGGATCGATGCCCTGGTCGGCCAGTAAGCGCAGCCGCTGGTCGACGCGGCTGCGAATCTGCTGGTCGACAAATACCTCGGGCACCGGGAAATCGTGCATGTCCACAAGTTGGTCCACCAGTTTGTTCTTGGCGTCCTGTTGCGCCTCGTATTGCTTCTGGGCGAACAGCGATTTCCGCAGCGTGTCGCGCAACTCTTCGACCGTCCGGTAGTCGCCCAGATCCTGCGCGAATTCGTCGTTGACCTCGGGCAACTCCTTGCGCCGGATCCCTTTCACATGTGCGCGGAACCGCACCGTCTTTCCGGCCAGCTTGGCCTGCCCGTAATCTTCGGGATACGTGACGTCGAACTCCTTCTCCTCGCCGGGACTCATCCCGCGCAGGTTCTCCGTGAAGCCTTCGAGCGTGTCGCCGCCGCCGACCTCGAGTGACAGTTCATCCTGCTTCACCGGCGGACCATCGACGCCCTCCAGGCTTTCGAGCGAGAGCACCGCGAAATCGCCGTCCTGTATCGGCCGCGGATCTTCGTTGACAAACTCCGCCTTCTGCTGCCGCAGTTCCTCGATGCGCGCATCTACGCCGGCATCGGTGATTTCCGGGTCGTGATAGGTCACCGACAGGGCCTTGTAATCCTGCAATTCAATTTGCGGCACGACTTCGAATTCGGCCTTGAATCGCAGCGGCTCGCCGGCCTCGAAATGCACCTCGGTGATATCCGGCTGCCCGACGACCTTCAGGTTTTCCGCTTCGAATCGGTTATTCAGGTATTTCGGAACCAACGTTTCCAGTACCTGCCGGCGAATGTCTCCGGAGAAATGCTGGCGAATAATGGAGGCCGGCGCTTTGCCCGGACGGAAGCCGGGCAGTTTCGCCCGTTGCTTCACCTTCTCCACTGCCCTGCCGGTTTCTTCCTCAACTTCTTCGACAGGCACGGTAATCTCCAGCGTGTGCTTACAACCTTCTACTAAAGCCAATGGGATTTACCTCGGAATGGACTAAGTTTCATCATAGCGCGGGGCGCGCTGGCGCGCGCGGGTTGGGTTATGGGTGCAGGGTGCCGGTGTCCAGATTGACGAACTCCGGCTTGAGTGGTCCTCGGCTCAGATCGATCCTGGCGACCGTGACCGGCAGTCTGAATCGGCGCGGACCCGCGCTGCCGGGGTTGACATACAGCACGCCGGACTTCTCCGCGCTCGACGCTTTGTGCGAGTGGCCGGAAACAACGATGCGGAATCCCGCGGCGGCGGGGTCCAGATCCAATTGGTGCAAATCGTGCAAAACGTAGATCAGCGTGGAGCCGACCTCGGCGACCGCTGTTTCAGGCAGCGCCAAAGCCCACGCGGACGTGTCGACGTTGCCCCTGACCGCCACCACCGGCGCCACCGCGCGCAGTGCCTCGAGAATCCCCGGATCGCCCAGGTCGCCGGCATGGACGATCAAGTCCGACCCGGCCAGCGCGTGGAGAGCTTCCGGACGCAGCCATCCGTGTGTATCGGAGATGAGCCCGACTACTGGCACGCAGCGGCCTGTGACTCCGCGATCTCCTCCGCCACGCGTGCCGCCTCCGCCGCCGGATCGGCCGCGCGCGTGATCTGCCGGCCCATCACCACGTAGTTGGCGCCGTCGCGAATGGCCTCGGCCGGCGTCGCCACGCGCTTCTGGTCGCCCTTCGCCGCCCCGCCCGAGCGCACGCCCGGCGTCACCAGGATCGCGTCCGGACCCGCCTGCGCGCGCACCGCCGCGACATCCAGCGGCGAGCAGACCAGCCCATCCATGCCCGCGCCCATCGCCTTGCGCACCCGCAGCGCCACCAGATCGGAGAGAGGGCACTCGTAGCCCATATCCGCCAGGTCCCGCTGATCGAAGCTGGTGAGCACCGTCACCGCCAGCAGCTTCAGCGGCGCATCGCCGCGGCCCTCGATCGCCGCGCGCATCACCTGGCTGCT
>DATKNQ010000076.1:0-23013 GCA_035541265.1 Bryobacteraceae bacterium | reverse complement strand
TTCAGCGGGGCGGAGAAGTGGCTCTCGCACCTTTCGCCGGTGCAGCATGTTTTCCTCGGTGGGCTGGCGATCATCGGGTTGCTGCTCTCGGCCAAGATCGTGGAGAATCTGGATCAAGCGACAATTCGGTTGATCGCCGGCGAGTGGGGAACCTGGGCTGGGGCGTTGCGCCGGTTCCTGACCGGGCGGCAGGAAGACAAATGGAACCGGCTGCGGACACGCTTGCAGGAACTCGCCGCCAAGCCGGAGAAAGATCTGGATGACGCCGAACAACGGGAACTGGCGGCAGTCAAGTTGAAGATGCATGCGTATTCGGCGAGCCGCAAGTCGCTGGCGCCGACGGCACTGGGCAATATCCTGCGCGCGGCCGAACTGCGCTCTTACGACAAATACGGGTTGGATGCAGCTGTCTGCTGGCCGCGCTTGTGGCTGTTGCTCCCGGACGCGGCGCGCACGGATGTGGGCGCCGCCCGCACCGAGGTCGATTCCGCCGCGCGCGCTTTCCTCTGGTCTGTGCTGTTCTGCGCTTGGACCTTCGTGCATCCGGTCGCGCTGCTGATCGGAATCGTTGCCGCGCTATTGATGCATCGGCATCTGAAGGACACAGCGGAGACCTACGGCACGCTGCTCGAATCGGCGTTCGACGTTTACCGCTTCTCGTTGTATCGCAGCCTGGGTTGGGCGTTGCCGGAGAATGCAGAAAAAGAGCCGGCCCGCGGCGCGGAGTTGACGAACTACCTCTGGCGCGGATCACACGAGCGCACACTGGCGTTCCAATTCGAAGACAAAGAGGGACACTAGCGGAATCGCTGCACCAGCCACAGCGCGTTGTTATCGCCGTCCTTCCGGCTGTACACCATGTGGCCGCCGGTTGACGACACAGCCGGATCCTCGCCGCTGGTGCCCGCGCCCGTCAGCCGCTGCGCAGACTTATCTCCGTCCGAAGGGACTCGCCATAAGTTCCAGGCGTTGTCACTCCGCGCGGCAAAAATGAGCTGCTCACCGTCTTCAGTCCACGCCGGCCGGGCGCACAGCGTGCCCAGGGAGGTGATCTGCCGCGGCTTGGCATCCGATTCGTCCGAGTCGGGTATCTCGGCCGTGAAAACCTCGCTTTGACCATCGCCGGTCCGCCGCACAAACGCAATGTTGTCGCCATCGGGCGATATCGCCGGCCACATGTCTTGCGACCCGTCGCCCGGCTTAACGATGCGGCGCTTCGCACCGGTGGCCAGCGTCAGCTCATACAAAGCCGCCGGGCCGCCCGACGGCGGCGAGTCCGGAAAGATCAACTTGCGGCTGTCCTTGGTCCAGGCGAGCGAGTTGCCGTCGCGGTGGGCGATCTCGAGCGTCTTGCGCACCGCGCCGCCATCGGGCGCGATCACTAGAATCTGGTCATTGTCTTTGTGCCGTCTCAGAAACGCGATGGTGTTTCCATCGGGCGACCAGGCGGGTGCGAAATCTTCGTTGGCGCCGGTGGTCAACTGGCGTGGCGCGCCGTTGTCGAGCGGCTTGATGTAAATGTGAGAACCAGTGGGCGCGGCGCCGTTCCAGGAGTACGCTACCTGCGTCGCGTCAGGCGAGAACGAAGGCTCGCGCGCGATGCCGGCATCCATCGTCAGAGGCTCCGCGGTGAGCGCGACCGCTGCGGATCGCGATTCGGAAAGTCTGCCTCTCGCTTCCGGTTGGGAGTTTGAACGAAACTGGCGCAAAAGGTTCGGGCCGAAAATGATGGCCACCAGAATCAGCCACCAGTAGCGCGACGATTTCTTCTTCTTCCGCTCGATGCGCCGCTCGGCACGCTCCTCCGCGCGAGTCTGCGGCGGCGCTGGCGGCGGAGCGGGTGGGGGTGGCGCCGGGATGCGAAGCTGCGCCGACATCGTGGTGCGCGAAATCTCCGTCAGATCGTCGAGTGAGGCTCTCACTTCCGCCATGCTCTGCACGCGCAGCGCGGGATCCTTGCGCAGGCAGCGCCCGATCAGTTGCTGCAGCTCCAAAGGCGCGTCCGGGCGCAATTCGGCGATCGGCTTCGGCTCATCGCGCAACAAGGACGCAATCACCGAGGCTTGCGACTGGCCGGGGAACGCGCGCCTTCCCGCCACCATCTCGTACAGCACCACGCCGTAGCTGAAGATATCGCTGCGGAAATCCAGCTTCCGGCCTTCGGCCTGCTCGGGCGACATATACGCCATGGTGCCCACGACGGTTCCCACACGCGTAAGGGCGATCGTGCGGGTCGCTTCGATCTCGCCCGTATCGCGCATGTCGGTGAGCTTGGCCAGGCCGAAATCGAGCAGCTTGACGATGCCATCTTCGCGCACCATCACGTTGGCCGGCTTCAGGTCGCGATGCAGGATGCCCGCCGCGTGCGCCGCAGCCAATCCATCCGCCATCTGCCGCGCGTATTTGACGGTCTCCGCAATGCGCATCGGACCGGACGCCAGCAGAGCTTCGAGCGTGCGGCCCTCCACGAACTCCATGGCGATGTAGTCGACACCGCCGTCCGCGGCGATGTCATAAATGGTGATGATGTTGGGATGGTTGAGCGCGGAGGCAGCCTTGGCTTCCTGGGAGAACCTGCGCTTGCGTTCGGTGTCCGCCATCTTGTCCGCCGGCAAAACCTTGAGCGCGACCAGCCGCTCCAGATGGGTGTCGCGGGCCTTGTACACGGCTCCCATGCCGCCTTCACCGAGGAGGGAGACGATTTCGAAATGCCCGAGCCGCTGTCCCAGCATCCCTTTATTATGATCTCTCGGACACCGTGGCGCCCCATTCTTCCGGACTCACGTCGCGAGCGTGCCTGGAGAACAGCCAGTGATGGCCTTCGAGGTCTCTGACTCCATACTGCCGCTCGCCGTATTCAGTCTCGTGCAGCGCTTCTACGATTTGGGCGCCTGCCGATTTGGAACGCGCGTAATGCGCGTCCACGTCCTCGACGAATATAGTCAGCGACTGCGTATCGCAACCGATTTCCATCGGGCTTGCCCTGCCGGGTCTCGATTTCGAGAGCATGATCCACGCGTCGCCCAGGTGCATTTGGGCGCCTTGGACCGGATCGCCATAGCGGAAATGCTCGATAAAGCCGAATGTCGCGCTTAGCCACGCCGATGCGCGCGCGACATCGGAATAAGTCAGGTGCGGCAGCACGATATCGGTGGGTACGGAGCGATTCTTGATCATCCGGTTACCTCACGTGTTTTGGCGGCGGATTGCGCTCGCCGGCGAACTTCTGCTGGTGCCAATAAGGATACGGCAGCGGCAGCGCGCTGACCTCATCGAGCCGCTCGACTTCCGCATCGGCGAGCGTCCAGGTGGCCGCCGCCAGATTGTCGCGGAGTTGCTTCTCGTGGCGCGCGCCGATGATGACCGTATCGACGCCCGGCTTACGCGTCACCCAATTCAGCGCCACCTGTGCGACGGAGACTTCGCGCTGGGCGGCGATTTCGGTGAGCGCGTCGACGATGCGATAGTGGCGTTCTTCGTCTATCGTGCCGGCCGCCTCGAGAGTGTTCAAGCGCGACTCGGCGGGCTTCGCCTGGCCGCGGCGGAATTTGCCGGAGAGCAGGCCGCCCTGCAGCGGGCTCCACGCCATGATGCCCGCACGCTGATCGAGACCCGCCGGCACCAGCTCACGCTCGGCATCGCGCGCCAGCAGCGAATAGTTGATCTGCTGCGAAATGTAGCGATTAATCCCGAGCCGCTCCGAGGCCGCCAATGCTTTCATGAGCTGCCAGCCAGAATAGTTGGAACAACCGGCGTAGCGGATCTTACCCGCGTGGATCAAATCGTCGAAAGCGCGCAGGGTCTCGTCGAGCGGCGTGAGGGAATCGAAATTGTGGGCCTGGTAGAGGTCGATGTAATCCGTGCCCAAGCGGCGCAGGCTGTTCTCGCAAGCTTCCACGATGTGGCGGCGCGAAAGGCCGGCCCTGTTGGTGCCCGGACCCAGCCGCACAAAAACCTTTGTCGCCAGTACGATGTCTTTGCGGTGTGCGCCGAGCGCCTGGCCGAGCACTTCTTCCGATTTGCCGAACGAATACATGTCGGCCGTGTCGAACACGTTCACGCCGGCTTCAAGACAAATCTCCACGTGCCGCCGGGCTTCTTCCACCTGCACGTTGCCCATGGCGGCGAATCGTCCCTCGCCGCCCAGTGTCATGGTGCCGAAGCTGAGTACGGAAACCTCCAGTCCGCTCGCGCCTAACAGTCTGTATTCCATTCGTTCTCCTCAGACCCAGCATATCCGAAGGCAGGCGAGCTGAATTTTAGGAACTGGTGGCTGGTCTCAATCGTATTAGAGGAAGGCGAACCTGCATGCCAAATCCGCTCGGAAGTTTCCGCTATGCTCTGCGGCAGTTCCGTCTTTCGCCGGTCTTCACTGCCACCGCCATACTGACGCTCGCTTTGGGAATCGGCGGGACCACTGCCATCTTCACGTTAATCGATGCGGTGATGTTGCGCTCACTGCCGGTCTCGGATCCCGGAAGGCTCTATCGCGTCGGCGAGGGCGACGATTGTTGCGTGGAGGGCGGCCCGCAGGATCGCTGGGGCATGTACTCCTACCCTCTGTTTCAGCGGCTGAACTCCGAATTGCCGCAGTTCGAAGAGATGGCGGCGTTTCAAGCGGGCCGCGGAAACCTGAGCGTGCGGCGCGAAGGCGTGGATGTGGCCGCCAAGCCCCTGCGTTCGGAGTATGTCACCGGAAACTATTTCACGACGCTGGGCGTGGGCGCGTTTGGCGGACGCGTGTTCACCGCGGATGATGACAAGCCGGCCGCGCCGCCGGTGGCGGTACTCAGTCACCAGGCCTGGCAGACGATCTATGGATCGGATACGTCCGTGGTGGGTTCTCACTTTGCCATTGAAGGCCACCCATTCACCGTGATCGGCGTCGCGCCGCCGGGCTTCTTCGGCGAGACGCTGCGCAGCGATCCGCCCGATATCTGGATTCCGCTGCAGCAGGAACCGCTGATCGCGGGCGATGGCGAGCTGCTGCACCAGTCGATTTCCGCGTGGCTGCGCATGATCGGGCGGCTGCGGCCGGGCGCTTCGATCGCCGGCATGTCACCGCGGCTGACGGGCGTGCTGCGGCAGTGGCTGATCAACGATTCCGGCTATCCATCGAACTGGATCCCCGAAGTCAAGCGGCTGTTGCCCAGGCAGGTGATCAACGTGGTGCCGGCGGGCGCGGGCGTGGCCGAGATGAAGGAGGAATACGGGCGCAGCCTGCAGATCCTGCTGGCCGTATGCGGCTTGGTGTTGCTGATCGCCTGTGCCAACGTGGCCAACCTGCTGCTGGCGCGCTCGGTCGCGCGCCGCGGGCAGACCGCGGTGCGGCTGGCCATCGGCGCCACGCGTGCGCAGATCATCGTGCAGTCGCTCACGGAAAGCATCTTGCTCGCGGTGGCTGGCGGCATCGCGGGATTGGTGGTGGCAACTGCTGCCGCACGGCTGCTGCTGGCGCTGGCCTTTCATAGCTCGCATTTTCTGCCGATCAGCACCACACCGTCGTTTATCGTACTGGGATTTGCTTTTGTGCTGGCACTGATTACCGGAATCGTTTTCGGCGCGGCGCCGGCGTGGTTTGCCACCCGCACCGATCCGGCCGAGGCTTTGCGAGGATGGGGACGCGGTACCAGCGAACGTTCCTCTTTCACCAGCAAAGCGCTGGTGGTGGTGCAGACCGCGCTCTCGGTGGTGCTGGTGGCGGGCGCCACCATGCTCGCGCGCAGCCTGAACAAGCTCGAAAACCAGGATTTCGGATACCAGGTTCCGGGACGCGTGGTCGTCTCTTTGCACAACCCACTTTCGAACTACACCGAGCCGCAGTTGCGATCCCTCTATCGCCAGATTGAGGATCGCCTGAACAGGCTGCCCGGCGTGCGGGGAACCGGCCTCGCGCTCTACAATCCGTTGACGGATAACTGGGGCGAGCTGATTTTCGTATCCGGCCATCCGGCGCCCAAGATGAGCGAGGAAAG
The DNA here is from genome assembly GCA_035541265.1 of Bryobacteraceae bacterium. Classification (GTDB taxonomy): domain Bacteria; phylum Acidobacteriota; class Terriglobia; order Bryobacterales; family Bryobacteraceae; genus Bog-159. The sequence continues at coordinate 17,038 of DATKNQ010000076.1, read as the reverse complement.
CGGCGCTTCGTGGGATCGGGTCAGCGCGAATTATCTCCAGAATTGGGGCATGCCGATGTTGCGCGGCCGCTACTTCAGCAAGGCCGATAACGAGACCACCGCGCCAGTAGCGATTGTGAACCAGGCTTTCGTGAAGCGCTTTATTAAGAGCGGCGAAGATCCGATTGACCAGCACTTCGGTCTGGATCTGCCGGAGTACGCCGGAATGTTCCGCATCGTGGGCGTGGTGCGTAACGCGAAGTTTGCCGGTTGGGGATTGAACCGGCCGGCGCGGCCGATGTTCTACGTGCCGTTGATGCAGCACGCGGACTATCAGAACGCCCTGATGCGGCAGATCGAGCTACGTTCGCATTTCATTGGCGGCATCACGCTGGTGACCAATCAGCCGCCGGGGACGCTCGAGCCGCTGCTCACCAAGGCGCTGGCGGACGTGAATTCCGATTTGACGATCACCAGCGTCCGGACCATGCAGCAGCAGGTGGCGCTGGCGTTCGATCAGGAGCGCGCGGTAGCCAGCCTGGCTGGTTTGTTTGGCATGGTTGCGCTGTTGCTGGCGGCGGTTGGATTATACGGCGTCACGGCTTACGCGGTCGCGCAGCGGACCAACGAGATCGGCATCCGCATGGCGCTGGGCGCGGGGCGGGCGAACGTGGTGCGATTGGTGCTGCGCGGCGCGGCCGGCCGCGTCGTTCTCGGTCTGGTGCTGGGTGTGCCGCTGGCGATCGGCGCGGGGCGATTGATCTCGGCGCAGTTATACGGCGTTTCCAGTTGGGACCCGCTCGCGCTGGCGGTGGCGGCAAGCGCCCTGGCGTGCTGCGCATTTGTGGCCGCGATTATCCCAGCGGCCCGTGCGGCGACGATTTCGCCTACTGAGGCGCTCAGAACCGAGTAGGGCGATTCAGCTCGCCATCGAATGCATGACCCTCAGCGCCGCCCCGCGCGTTCGGAATTCGTAACGCGCGATGCGCACCGCGGCCGCGCCGGGCAGACTTTCACTCACAACGCCAAGGATTTGCAGCTTCATTAGGCAGGCATTGTCGAGCGTGGCGGGCCAATCGACGGCCAATTGGACCCGCTCGCCTCGTGGAAGCGCGCCCTGCGTCGTGAAGCGTACTTCGTCGCTGCTGATTTGGATGGTCTTACCTACCCCAATGGCCGAGATCCTGCCGCGCTTCAAGCATTGATAGCACACGTCTTTCTTGATGGGAAACGTGAGCTTAACGCGCTCGGGGGATTCGCCTGAAGCCTTTGCCGTTGTGGCCATCGCCTTCGGAACACACTCCTATAACGTAAAGCGAGATTTGCAGGAAAAGTGGACCAGAAAAATCAGAGGTGTCTACGGCAATCCGCCAGACGGCGGGTGGCGTCTGCGATCATGCCGGCGGGATGCAGACCGAGATCCGGCCGCCCCGCGAACTGGATCTGGCACAATGTGCGGATGGCGCGCTGATAGCAGGCCTCCGCATGGCGCCAGGCGGCGCGCGACTGTCCTTCCCGCCCATGGAGGGCGGCGCGGGTGTAGGTGTTGCCCAGGTTCAGCCAGACCCAGCCCACATGCAGGCGAGTATCTTCGTTACCGGCGTCGTGGGACATGGCTGCTTCGAGAGTGGCCGCCGCGGAGTGCAGCACCTGGATCGCCCGGTTGCGGTCGCCGGCGGCCTCGTAGGCAGGTGCGGCAGTATTCAACAGCTTGGCGGCCTCCACCTTCATCCAGATATCCTGGGGGTCGGCGGCGGTCAGGCGGTTCTGGATGGCTAGCGACTGCTCGTAGTCCGAGATCGCGCGGCGATACCGGCCCAGCCGGTATTCGATCCATCCGGCCTCCACCAAGTCGAAGGAGAGATCGACTTGCGCTCGGACGGAAACCGGCGTCTCGGCGGTCCGCTCCCGGTCCACAAACTCGGCTTTCCGGTAGCAATCGAGCGCGGCAGGGAGGTTGCCCAGTTCTTTCCAGCACGCCGCGAGGTCGTGATAGGCGTTCACCAGGCGCGCCCTGATGGCGGGGTCGCGCTGATTCTGATCGATGGCCGCCAGGTAATCGGCGACCGCGCCCTGGTAGGCGGGGAGTGCGGCAGACCATTCGCGCGCCATGGCGAGTCCATCGGCCTTGGACTCGAGCGCTTTGGCGGCGAGGTTGCGATCCTCCGGATGTCTGGCCGCCTCTTGCGTATGGATGGCCTCCGCCTCCCGATGCAACTCGGGCAACATGCGCAAATCGCCCTGCCAGACTCCCAACCTCTCCAGGTGGTCGTCAGCTTCGGCCAGGATGCGGTGCGCGTCCAGATCCTCCGGATTGGCGCGAATCAATTCGAGGGCCAGGCGCCGCGCCTCGGTCTCGCTCTTTACTGCCTCAGCCGTATCTCCAAGGTGGGCACGGCCCAGGTTCCCGAGTACTTCTCCGATGCGGGTGTAGGCCCCCGCGACCTCGATATCCACCTCGCGGTTTTTGGGCCCGGTGGTCTGCAGGTCCTGGAGATACTGCAGGGCGCGCGCGACCAGAATGCGGCGCGCGCCGGTCGCTCCGGCCACATCGGAGATCGCATCGTGCAGCTCGAAGATCACGGAATGCGCCAGCCGGCGGACCTGATTGAATCGGATCTCGGCGCGGGCCCGCGCGTTCTGTGCCTGGCGCGCATACCAGAGCGAAATGCCGGAGCCGGCCAGAATCGAAGCGGCGACGATGGCGGCGGCGGCGGTTTGCGTCTTGTTGCGCTGCATCCGTTTTAGCGCGCGGCGCCACCAGGGCGGGTTGTGCGCCGCTACGGGCCGGCCTTCCATCCAGGCCGTAACATCGTCTGCCATGGCCCGCACGGAATGATAGCGCTCCTCCGGATTTTTGCGCAGAGCCTGCAGGACGATGGCGTCCAATTCGCCGCGCAGCTTAGCGGCGCTGGCAGCGGCTACCGCGCTCGGCGGCGGCGGATCGTGCTCGCAGATGGCGCGCATCGTCTCGAGAGGATCGCGCAATTCGGCCGCAAAAGGATGCTGTCCGGTAATCATGCGATAGAGCAGCATACCCAGCGAGTAGATGTCGCTCCCGGTACTGGCCATCTCGCCCCGCACCTGTTCCGGGCTGGCATATGCGGGTGTGAGCCGGAGAGCTGTTCCCGTGATGGCCTGGCCCGTTTCCGAACTGGCATCCAGCAAGGTGGCGATGCCGAAGTCCAGCAACTTGGGCGTGCCCTCGGGAGTGACCAGGATGTTGGCGGGCTTCAGATCGCGGTGGATCACCAGGTGGCGGTGCGCGTAATCTACCGCGGCGGCCACCAGCAGGAAGACCTTGAAGATTTCGCGGAGTGGCAGGCTGCGGGAATCCAGCCACTCGTCGAGGCGGTGCCCTTCGACGTACTCCATGACCAGGAAAGGCGAACCGTCCGGCGCCGTACCGCCATCGAGCAGCCGGGCGATGCCGGGGTGATTCAATCGCGCGAGGATCTGCCGCTCCTCCCGGAAGCGCGCCACCTGGGAACTGGAGAGCCCTCCGCCCTGTAAGAACTTGATGGCTACACGCTGCTCATACTCCTTGTCACCACGTTGCGCTTCCCAGACCACGCCCATGCCGCCCTGCCCGATCTGCCGCACCAGCACCCACGGCCCGATGCGCCTGTGCTCCGCGGGCACGACGCTCCACAAATCCGGCGGCAGTTCTGGATGGCCCTCCAGAAAATCGGGCGCTTCTTCGTAAACCGCCAGCAGCGATTTCACTTCCGACAGGATGGCCGGCTCCACGGGCTGCGACTCCAGGAACGAATCGCGTTGTTGGGAAGGCAGCCGCAGTGCCTCGTCGAACAGTTCCTTGACGCCCTCCCACGCGGGCTGTTTCATCGCGACTGCTCCCAGCCTAGCATTCGTCGGCGGAGCCAGGTCTTGGCCAGAATCCACTCGCGCTTTACCGTGCTGGCGGAGACGCCCATCACCATGGCGGCTTCTTCGATCGTGAGTCCGCCGAAGTAGCGCAACTCGACCACGCGGCTCTGTGTCGCGTCGAGCCTTTCGAGTTCCTCCAAGGCGGTGTGCAGATCGAGCACGTCCACGGTTTGGCCGTCGGTCGAGGAAGGCTGCGTAGAAAGCGAGATCGTGACGGCGCCATCGCCGCGCTTGGCGGCCCGCCGCGCCCTGGCGTGGTCGACCAGGATGCCGCGCATGGTTCGCGCCGCAAATCCGAAGAAATGCGCGCGGTTGTTCCACTTGGTTTCCGGCCCGGTGACCAGGCGGAGATACGCCTCGTTGATGAGAGCCGTGCACTGCAAGGTGTGATCCGCGCGTTCGTTCCGGAAGCACCGTCCGGCGATTGCGCGCAGTTCGGGATAAACCGCCTCGATCAGCCCGCCGAATGCCACGGCATCGCCATGGCTGGCCGCCTCGATTAATGCCGTCACGTCCGCGCGTTCATCGGCCATATCCTTACGCCGCGTTTCAATGAATAACTAGATTATAGGATACGAAAATCCCAAGTGGAATTCTTATAGTCCTGGAGTACGTGTGCGCACGGAATAAATCGAGGAATGGCTGAGGACGAAAAGTGTGCGGCGATCCTTACCGCCGTAGACCAGGTGCGCCGGCCGGTCCGGCACGCGGATGATGTCCGTCATCTTGCCAGCCGCGTTGTAGACATAGATCTGCCCTGCCGCGATGTACACATTGCCGGACCGGTCCTGGGCGAGGCTCTCGCCGCCTTGATAGGCAAACACTTTCAGATTCGAGAGCGTGCCGTCGTCGTTGGCGTTGCCGCGGTAAGTCCGCTGGTCGGACTCGTTGGTCACATAGAACGGCTGCCCCGGGACCGCTTGTACGAGGCCCGTAGGCATCAGGACGTCCGTCCACTTCGTTCCGAAGTAAGGCTCGCCCTGAACAAACACTTCGTTCGCCGGAATGTAAACGGATTTATCCGGCGAAACATACTGATACGGCTTGCAGGCCGACATCTTATGCCGGAACATTTCATCGAGGGTTAGATGCTCGAGTGTTTCGGTATTCAATGTGTTGCTGAAATCGCCATTGACCCAATAATCGACGGGCATCACCGGCGTCATTCCAGGACGCGCCGCGGCCGCTTGGCGGTCGATGATCGTGATCTCGCCGTCCGGCGCTCCCGGCCGGAAGGCATAGACAGTCTCGTGCGTGCCTCCGGATGAGACGACCAGGAGATCCCCGGAGTTGTCGAACGCGAGATTCACGGGTTCCAGCGGGTCGTCGCGAACGACCGTCAGATCCTCGGCCGCCGGCGTCCACCGGTAGATGCGGTGCCAGCGCGGATCGGCAAAATAGAGATTGCCGGAGGCGTCGGCCGTTCCGCCGGACAAGTTGAAGAAGCCGTCCGCGACCTTATGCACCGTAGCGCCCGGTTCGAGGACCGGCGAGGGCGTCGCAGTAGGCAAGTGGGCGGGCCTGCCGGACACCTCGAGCCAGGCAAACTCGCGGTCCCGCACCACGCCGTGGGCCGATTCATCCACGATGGCATCGGCGAACGAGACTTTGCCGGCGCGCACCAACTGCCGGCAGTTTTCGCCTTGTGTATCGCACGCGGCAATCGAGCTGTTGTTGTCCAGGTGGAAATTGCGGAAACGGATATCGTGCGAGTGCGAAATGCGCACGGCGTACGGGAACGGCTGGTAGCTCCGCACGACCCGATAGCCGTGATAGTTCGCTATCGTAAGGTCGTGCGAATTCTCGATATCGAGCGAATAGGCATGCGCGCTTTCGCCGCTCTCGCCTTCGGTCTGGAGCGCATCGAGTTCCCAGTTGGCGGCGTTCCGCAACATGATCTCGTTGCGCACGTGGTGCTCGCTCGATAGCTCGAATACGCGGCCCGGGACGGAAGTATCGGAGATGTAGAGTCCAGCCGTGGCGAAGGTATCGGGTGTCCAGATATTGGCAAATGTTCCGCCGCCGCCCTTGACCCAGAGACTCGCATACTGCGCGTCCCACCGGCGATGAATATCCGGATCGGCGGTGTGCGCGTTGTTGTAGGGATTGAGACGCAGGCCGTCGAGACCGTTGGTGCCGTGACCGCCCAGAAACCGGACGTCATCCATCAGCGAGTCTTGGGAAGCCATCCACAGCGCGCCCACCGCCCGGCTATTGATACCGTTTGTGAACAGGCCGATGCCGGTGACGATATTGCGGCCGCCTTCGGGCGCTTCGAGCAGCGGCCGTGGTGTTCCGGGGCCCTGGAATCCGGCGGTGTGGTCGAGCAGATCGAGTTGCGTCTGGTCGGGATGGAGCGCGATGAGGATGGTATCCGGCCGCAGCGCGATGGTGTCACTCACGACGTAGTAACCCATGGGCAGGTAAATCACGCGATGTTCGGCGATGGCTTGGCGGATGACCGCGGTGTCGTCGGTCTTGCCATCGCCCTTCGCGCCGAGCGAGCGCAGGTTGGTCCACTGGCTGACCGGGGGAATCGCCGCGATCACGTTTGACAGGGCGGCCGGCAAACTGGCGAGCGGCGCGGCTTCGTACTTCGTTTCGATCGATCCGGCCGCGCCTTCATCGGGCAGCGTCAGACCGTGCGACAGAACCTTCACCCGATAGATACTGCCGCGGCCCGCCAGAGTCCGCCCGCTCGCACGAAACCTCGCGAAAGTGGGCACGTTGCGGCAGACGATGTTCTCGGCATTGATCTCGGTCATGCGGCTCAATTCGTTGCTGATGACGATGGCGGGACCGCTGATGTTTTCGAAGACCGCGTCTTTAATCCAGAGTTCGTCCGAGTAGTCACGGTCGATTGCGACGGCGGTAGGAACGTTCCGGAACGCATCGTGCACGAGCGTGAGGCCCGCTTCGTTCTCGCGGATGGCGGCCTCGCGCTGGCCTTCGAAGGTGGAATCGAGCAGCGTGAACTGCCAGGCCGGCGAGGGCTTACGCGTGAGGATGCCGTAGCGGCCGCCATAGAAATGGAGATCTTCCGCTTCGTTGCCAATGTCGTGTAGCCCGGCGAGGCCCGATCCCATGTGAAAGTCGATGTGCGCGAGATAGCTGTGCTGCGCGGCATGAAACCGGATGGCGACCGCGCCGGCATTATCCTGGCCGACTTCGAAATCGATGTTACTCATCGCCGAGTAGAACGTGCCTGGATTTGCGTCGGGCATGGTGCGCGTGGGCGGCACGGGCCCGGGGGGGCTCTCCGGGCCGAAATAGGCTGGCGCGGCCGCAGTCCCGGTCCCGGGGAATGCGGCCCTGGCGGCGCTTTGGAAGTGACCCGGACGGTATCCCGCGTAGAAAAACATGTCCGCCACGCCGCCCTGAAATCCGGGCGTGTGATCGGCCAGCACCATCACGGGGCGGTGCGCGCCATAACCAATCACCCGAATGCCCGGCCAGACATAGACGGTGTGGGTGATCCGGTAACGCCCTTCGGGAACGAACAGGAGACCTTCGCCGGTGTTCTCCTCCACCTTATCGATCGCGGCCTGAATGGCGCCGGTGTCATCCGTGACGCCGTCCGCGTGGACGGCAAATTCCGGCTGAGCCAGATACACGGCTTTGGGGTCATCGATCCGCCCGGTGTAAACGGAAGCCCCGCGCAACGCCAGCGCGGCTGAGAGCAATGCCACGCCAGGCAGGCCGGCGCGTCTCATCGCCCTTCGACTTTCAACAGGACAACGCCGTGCGAGGGGACTTCGGCCGAGTAACTCTCGCTTGCCTTGCGCTCCGCGTGTGCCCAGAGGTCGCGGATCTTCGTGATGCGAGTCAGTCCAATGTCAGAGGGCCGGAGTGTCATCTGAGCCGAGGCGGAGCCGCGGTTGAACAGTCCTACCGCCCAGGCGCCGCCGGCCAGGCGACGCGCCCAGACTTCCAGATCGCCATTTTTCGCGACACGTTTTCCTTGCTTGCCGAGCGGGTCCTGGTCCACAGCGATGACGTCTTTATTGGTCAGGATGCTCAGAATGTCCGGCGGCACGTTGCGCAGATCGTTGCCGGCCAGCAGCGGCGCGGCCAACATGGCCCAGAGGCTCATATGCGTGCGGTACTCGGTATCGGTCATGCCGCCATTGCCGATTTCGAGCATGTCCGGATCGTTCCAGTGGCCGGGGCCGGCGGCCACCTCCAGACCGGATTGGTGATCGAATCCGATATCGGACATCGATTGCCAGGAGTCCCGGATGTCGCCGGTCGTGCGCCAGAGGTTGCCGCCCACGTTCGCGCCCCACTGCTCGACTTTCAGCACGCCGTACTGGCACAGGCTGAAGACGATCGGCCGCCCGGAATTCTGCAGCGCCAGCCCCATTTTCGCGTAGACCGCGGGCATGGAGTGATAGTCGTAAACCTGGCTGGCACTGCACCAATCGTACTTCAGGTAATCCACGCCCCACGCCGCATAGGTCCGGGCATCCTGCTCTTCGTGCTGATAACTGCCTTCGTAACCCGCGCAGGTCTTCGGCCCGGGTGACGAGTAAATGCCGAACTTCAGACCCTTTCTGTGTATGTAATCGGCCAGCGCCTCCATATCGGGGAAACGTTCGTTGGTCTGAATGTTGCCCTGCGCATCGCGGCCGGCCTCCCAGGTGTCGTCGAGGTTGACGTAGATGTAGCCGGCGGCCTTCATCCCGTTTGCGACCATAGCGTCAGCCACCTGCCGCACAAGCTCATCGCTGACCTGATTGCGAAACTTGTTCCAGCTATTCCAGCCCATGGGCGGCGTCTTGGCGAGTCCGTTGTGCGGCACATCCCTTGCGGGCGGTAGTGTGACTTTGGGTGGCGCGGGGGGCAGCGGCGGCGGGCCGGCTTCAGAAACTCGCGTGAATGTGAATTCGTGCGGAGCGCGGCCGCCCATGGCAGGCATGGTGATGCGCAATTCGGTGCCCGCCAGCACGCCCGAGTAACTCGAGCGGCGTTCCTCGCCGAAGTAATCGCGGACAATGTCGAAAGAGAGATGCTCACCATCGATCTTGCCGTCGGAAATGGATGTGTCGTTCCCGCGGAAGGACATGTATCCCGTTACGCGGGAACCATCCGCCTTGAGCCACAACGAAATGGAAACGTTTGGGGTGGGCGAATTCTGTGTGACCCAGTGTCCAGTCCAGTCGGCGGCGCCGAGACACGGCGCCAGCGTGAGGCAGGCGAGCGCGAACAGAGTCTTCATGGGCGTTCGCCTAACAGTGTAACAGGCCGGGTAGTCCGGTTCGGAAGAGTTGCCTGTCGCCGTGCTAGCGCATGCTTCCCGGAAAGTACAGGCTGGGATTGCCCGTATCCGGATCGAATCGATATACGGGACCCTCCCAATCACCGAAATCAATGGGTGCGTTGGCGCCGCCGCCGAAGGTATAGACTTGGGTGTCGCGGGCGGCAATCACTTCCGCGCCGGTCCACAGTGCGATTTCGCCCATGAAGCGCCGCCCATCGGCGACGGTGCCCTGGTTGCCTTGACCAGTGGCGGCAGGCGCACAGGCATAAACCGTAATCCGGTTGATGAGGGGTTTCCCTGGGTTCCAGCTCTGCAACAAGATCGCGTTGCTGAGAGAGAGTCCCTCCCGGCAAAGTTGCAGTCCAAATCCTCCGACAGGCCGTCCGGTACACATTTGGTCAGCCAAGTCCCAGTCGGCTTCATAACCATGACACATAATGAGCAACTCACTCAGGCCGCCCACGTCGCGGGCGTGTTGACCTACCCACGCAACACAGTGCTGGATCGCCACTTTGTCATCTACGTCGTAGATATTCTGAACAATCGGCGGCGGCGTGCCGGCCAGCCGCTTGTCATGCAGGATCATTCTCTCCGCCATGTATCGTCTCCGAGATATCGTGCCCAGACATTCTAAACCGTTTCAGTCTTTGGAGGAAGACCGGGTGTATACTGACAGCGGCCGGAGGTGAACTCAGTGTTCCGATCTGCTTTTCTCTTTTCGCTTGCCTGCGCGGTCACGGCAATTGCGCAGCCCCTGACGGATTCGATCAGTTCGGTGGATCTCCAACTCGAAGGCGTGACTGTAGGTTCGATGCGGGTCATCTTCTTCGATGGTCCGGGAGCGACACAGACTTATCCAAGCAGCATCAATAACAACGGTACCATTACCGGGTTTTATGCCAACGCCGGAAGTGCTCCAGGATTCCTTCGCCGGCTGGATGGTACTTTTATTACGTTCACCGCTACCGGGGCAGAGAATATCTACCCCAGCAGCATCGATTCCACGGGCATGGTGGCTGGTAATTATACAAGTACTAGCCAGTATGGATTCCAGCGGATGCCCAACGGCAATATAGTCACTTTTACGGTGCCGGGGACCTTTCCGAACTCATCTCAGAATCCCGTCATCATCAACGATGCCGGTGTGATCGCCGGGCCGTATTTTGATGGCACCAAGATGCATGGCTTCATCCGGACTTCGGACGGCTCGTTTTACACGATCGGACCGCCCGGATCAACCTATACTTACGCTTCGGGGCTGAACAATCTGGGTGCTGTCACTGGCATCTATGCCGATGCCAGTTATAACGAGCACGGCTTCGTCCGGCAGCCTGACGGTACCTGGCTGAGTTTCGATGTTCCTGGCGGTAACTTCGGCTTCTTCCCTCCGGCTTTCAGCATCAACAATAGCGGAGAAGTGACCGGCTCGTATTTCGAGGGGAGTATGCAGGGTTTTACTTGGCAGCCGGGCGGCCCGGTGCTCACCTTCGCCGTCTCCGGCGCGGCCGGGACACAGCCGAACGCGATGAACTCCATAGGAACCATCGTTGGCTCGTACCAGGACACGAGCTACACTTATCACGGCTTTCTCCGTACTCCTTCGGGCACTGTCTACACTTTCAGCGTACCCGGCGCGCTCGGGACTTATGCGCTCGGCATCAATGACCGGGGCATGATCGTCGGATCCTATGTGGATGCAGGCTACGCGAGCCACGGCCTTCTTATCGTGCCCAGCCAGACAGGCGTGGACTCGCGTTTGAGCGCTCCCGATCACGATCACGTGCCGTAGATATAGAATGGATCTAGCTTAAATGCAAGATCAAATTCAGCAGCTTTCCGACCGGCAGGCGCCCTTGGCTGTGAGGTTCTTCTACGAACTCTCGCCACCCGAGGCTTGGGAAGGCGGCCGCAAGCCTGGTCCGGAGCGCGTCCGGACCGTGGTGGCGGCACTGCGCGAGCAGGCGCCGGCGGGGATCCAGCCGGTAGTTGAGGCGTTGGCCGACGATTCGGAATCCGCCGGTGCGCAGGCACGCGCGGCCATCTGCCGGGATTTGCTGGAGTCCCTGAGCCGGCAACCCGAACTGAAACCGTTTGTCGAACAAGCCGTGATCAAGGCCCGTGAAGTGCACATGGCCATCGACCCGGTGACCGGCATTTTCCTGATCGCATTGCTTATCGCTTCGGCTGATGTAGACAAGGACGGCTGGCATCCTGGAGCAGGCATCGCGCGCATCATTTCGGCGCTCAATCCCGCCGAGATGCTGAATCGCCTGCCGGCGGTGATCAAGGCGCTTCCGGCTGAAGTAATCGCGAAGTTACTGGGTAAGGCCGGCCTGGCTTAGCCGATTATGGCGAGTGACATCTCGTTTGTAGATCTCACTAAGCGCCTCGCCGCGCGCAACCAGAAGTTCCACGAACGTTTTATCGCCGGAATGTCATTGACGTCTTCCGGCAATCCCGCCGGTTCGCTTCCGATCTTCGCGGAATGCGAAGCCGAGGCGCGGGAGATTCTGCAAGATCAGACCCTGTTGTTCCAAATGCAGCAGGCCTATTGGAGCGGGCAACTGGCCGGAGTGCTGCTGGAGAAGGGTACGGCCTGTATGTTGGCCGGTCGGCTTCCAGAAGCTCGCGAGACCGTCGAAGCGCTGCGCCGCCTGATTCAGTTGGGCATGGATCTGTATAACGAGGCGCGCCTCGCGTACCTGGAGGCGCAACTGATCGAGACGGGCATCCTGCCTGGCGAGCCCACCGAGAAGTATGACTCGGCAATTGACGGCTTTGAGAAAGCGCAGGCGTGGCAGAATGCGGCACAGGCAAGCCGTCTGGCTGCGATTTGGGTGCTGCGCAACGGGAACTACCAGGCTTTTCGCACTTACTCCGCTAAGGCCGCCCTAATCGCTGGGCAGCATGGGATGCCTAGCCTGGCGATCAACTTTCGAATCGAGACGGCGCGGAGCGAGTTACTCGCGGCCAATACAGCCTCTGACCTGGACGAGCTTCGCAAAGAGATCGACTTTGACACCGACCTGAAAGGTGCGATCGCCGGACAATTGGCGGCGCTCTACGCGGGCGTGCCCGAGGCATTCGCGCGCTTCGATCCGGCCGCGCCGGAAGCCGCGGAACTGCTCGGCCAGCTTGCGGCTTATGCGCGGAACTTCGGGCTGGGGTATCCGGGGTGGCAGATCGAACAGGTGAAGCAGCCTGCCACGGCGTCCGCGCTGGTGAAGGAAGTGGGGCAGAAGGTGGATGCCGCCTATGCGTCTCTGCGCGTGGATGCATTACTGCTGGCCGCCGAATTCAAGATGCGCCTGAATGACACGGATACGGCACACGATGCGCTCGACCTGGCAGAACACAGCGCGCACGACGATGCGGCGCTTTTGCGCGGCATCTATATGGATCGCTCCGCGGTGTTTGAGGCGGAGAAGAATATGCCGGCAGCGATCCGCGCCGCGGAAATGGCCGTCGAAGTTTCGCGCAAACTGCCGGCGATCGCGGCTGAGCAGGCCGTGCTCGCACTCAACCGGCTGCGTCAGCCGAAGGAGGCTGACGCCGGTCCATCGTCGATCGAAGACCAAGTCAACGTGCTGCTACAGGAAGTGTTCCGCTGCTTTGGCGAAAAGCAGCCCGAGGCCGCGCTCTCGGCGATTGACCGCGGTTTCGAGATGGTGAAAACAGCCGCACAGCGCCGCATGTTGCTCGGCTACCGGACTATCGCGAACATTGAACTCGGCCGCTTCGAAGACGCGATCGCGGATGCGGGAGCCGGTATCGAGCTGTTCAATCCATCCGCCGCCGATGCATTGCCCTCCGCGGAAGATTTGCGGAATCGCATCGCGGAAGAAGAGAATCTGCACACAATGAGAGCCTTGGCCGAGGCGAAGCTGGGACGGTTCGATCGCGCCTGGCTCGCCGCCGAGCAAGGCAAGGCGACCATGCTGAGGCGCGATATCGCGCGCAGCGCGGGCCGCGCGATTCCGGCCGACGGAGCCGCGTTTGAAGTGTTCCGGAATTGGCTGGCTTCCGAGCGCGCGGTCGTATTGGCGGTGGGCGCGCCGACGCGCTGGGGCACATTGGTGTTCACGGCCGGACCGGATGACGCGCAGCCGCTCGGGGAGACCCTCCCCCTCACCGGTACCGCAGTCCGGGAACTCTTCGCGGGCGGCGATCTGTTCGAACGCGTTCCGCAGATCTCCGCCGCGTTGCTGCATCCTTTGCGCGAGCGGATTCTGGCCATCGCCAGGCGTGCACGCGTGCTGTACGTAATGCCGGCCGCGCAGTTTTTCCAGGCGCCATTTGCCGCGCTCTCCATCGAAGAGGGCGCCCGCGCACGCACGCTCGCCGATCTCTGCCCGGTCGCCTTGGCGCCGTCCGCCGCCATTCTGCTGTGGTGCGCGGAGCGGCGCGATCCGCGGCGCGTCCGGTCGTTGCTGGCTGCCGGAGTAGGTGACGCCGGCTCGTATCGTTTCAGCGATCAGGCGCGCCGCGTGGCGGCCCTGGATTGGCCTGCGGCGAGAGAAGAATTGCTCGATCAAGAAGCTACGGCGGAGAATTTCGCCGGCAAAGCGCCGCTCTATTCCGTGCTCTACATCGCCGCGCATGGCGTGCTGAACAATGACGTGCAGGAATCGCTGGCCGCTTCGGAAATCCAGTTCGCCAGGAAATGTCTGAACGCCCGCGAAGTGCTGGGGTGGAAGCTGGACGCGGATCTGGTTTTCCTGAACGCCTGCCAGTCCGGATTGTTTCGCGTGGCTGGACCATCGCAGGTGAACGGCTTCCTCCGCGCGTTTCCGGCGGCGGGGGCACGGACGCTGATCGCCGCGTTGGCGTACATCGATCCGGGCACAGCCGGCGAATTAGGGGAGGCCTTCTTTCGCGCGTGGCTGGGCGGCGCGGCGAAGATCGACGCTCTGCACGAGGCGCAGCAGCAGGTCCGCAGGCGGCCGGGCGCGGTGGCGCGGGATTGGGCCGCGCATTGCCTGATTGGAGATTATTTGTAAGTCCCGGAACTGCTTACGCCAGCCAGTTTTGCGGGCACGCAAACTGGCGTCCGCGAATAGACGATGGCCAGGTTGCCGAGGGCGCCAGCGCTATTGGGCTGTGCGCGCAGGACGGATTGGAATCCACGCTCGGCTGCGGCATAATCACCGGACGCGAGGTCCTTCACGGCCCGGTCCAAGACTTCCATCGCCGGCTCGGCGGCCAAGAGAAAGAAGCCGCAGAGAAGAAGGCAGGCTACCCCGCATAGCTATGTTCTAAGCCGAATGCGGCACATTCTATCCGGGCGCGGTCGCGGAACCTGCCGCAGCACGGCGGCGAAACGCGGATCGCCGCGCACGAAGTCGAAGACCGGATCCCAGTGGGCCGAGGACAGATTCGGCGAGCGTTCGGCCAGGGCTCGCCCGACCCATTCGATCGTTTTCCCGCGGTCCTTGGCGCGGGCGAACACCACGGCCAGATCGTAAGAGTCCACATAGTCGCGGCTACGGTCGCGCACCACCTGATCCAGAACCGCGAGCGCCTCCTGGCGCTGCCCCGCGGCAGCCTGGAACGACGTGATATCGGCCCGCCTGAGCCCGTGGTCCGAGGCGCCGGCCACGCGCAGCGCGTTTGCGAGCGCCTCCCCCGGTTTCCCCATGGCGAGCAGCGTGCGCGCAATGATCAAGGGAGCGGCTTGGTCGGCGGCGTCCATACGCAGCACCTCATGCGACAGATCGATGGCGTCCTGATAGCGGCGGGCGTAGTAGTAAAGCTCGGCGCGGATCATGGGGAGCGCCATCGAATAGGGGTTGAGCGTTTCGGCTTCCCGCATCAGTTTCTCCGCGCCCGCAAAATCTCCGAGCGAAAAGCGCAGCGTGCCAAGGCGTATGTAGGCGCGATCGTAGCTGGGATTCAGCGCGATGGCGCGCGAGTACTCGGCGGCCGCGCCCTGATAATCCCACGCGATGCCTTTCAGCAAACCGAGGGCGGCGGTCAGAACGTACGCGTCGGCGATTCCCATGTCGGCCAGTGCGTAATTGGGATCGATCGCCAGCGCCTGGCGGAACAGTTGGATGGCGTGCTCCGCGCTTTCGCGGGTGCGCAGGGCCCACAGGTTACGGCCTTGCAAGTAGAGATCGTGCGCCTTGGGGTTCTCCGGCGGACGGCGCAAAGCCGGCACCGTGATCGCGCCGGCCGGCAGGACGCTGGCCCCCAGCGTTCGCGCCAACGCAGGGTACTCGACATCGCGATGCGGGGCGAGCCATTCCGTGGGCGGGGGCGTATGTAAGCGCAATCCGGGGACCTGCGAAAGATCGCGCTCCAGGTCTTCAGCGATGCCGACGCTCAAATAGCGCGTCTGGCCGCCGGGGTCCTCCAGGTCCGCGAACGGCAGCACCGCGAGCACGCGCGGACTCTGCGAGGCTGCGGCCGGCCAGTGGCTCAGCACCCGCCATCCGGTCAGCGCGATGGCGCGCCGCTAAGCAGGATGGCGGCGCCCAGCATCACGCGGCGCCGCGGATTCGAGTCTGGCGCCACGCCAGGCGCAGGCTCGTCCACCGGCCTGAGGGAACGAAACACCGGCACGTAGACGCCCTTGGGAACCTCGATCAGCAAGGGGTCATCTTGCCCGGCATGCAGATAATAATGAGATAGTTTTTCGCGCAGGCGCCGGGCTTCGGTGCGCACGATCGAGTCGCTCCGTGGGTCATAGTCGGCAGGACGCTGGAACACTTCCACGCCGATGGTCGATTCCTTGATCTCCGCCTTCCGTCCGGCGAGCGTGCGCTCGACCACGTGCGCCAGGAAAGCTCCCGAGCGCGGTGCGGCCGCGAACTCCGGGTCGCGGAGGATTCGGCTGAGCTGACGGCGGATGGCGTGCGGCTGAGGATCAATGGCTGTCGAATCGGCCGGGTTGCCACGGGCCGGGAGCATCGGTGGACCTGGGAGACAAATTTTTCCTACTATAGCACGGCCTCTCTCAACGACTAGCAACTATCTTTGTTTCAATTGGTTAACTGACGTGGCCACCTCCGAAAACTTTTGTCTGCCAGGACGCGCGGGAAAAATGGCGCACAGGCTATGTCGAACAAGCGGTGCTGTGGCAATGCAGTGAAGCGCATTGCGGGACTCCTGGGGCTGGTGGCGTTGGCGATTGCGGCACCCGCGTTCGCCAGTCCCATTACGGTGGACGTGGCGGCGACGGACGTGCCGTGGCTATACAGCGACACACTGAATAGCGCCTACCAGATGGCGTGTACGATGGCACCGGCCCGGTTTCTGTGAGCGCAAGCAGCGGGCTGAGCTTCACGCCGGGTGACACCCTGACAGTCACTTGGCAAAGCGGTTCGGCCTGCATGGGCTACTTCATCTTCGAGCCGATCTACTGCGGCACCGATGCCTTGGGAGACACGCAATATATCGTCAACAACAACCCGGGATCGTCCGGAACGGTCGAGCCCAGCTATTACGTGGATCCGGCGACGTATCCAATCTATCTGGGCGAACTGGTGGGCGTGTTTGCCGACAGCAGCGGCGACATTGTTGGTACGCCTTTCGCCATCGGCGACAGCTTGTCGTTCACCATTCCCTCGGGCGCCACGCAGTTACTGCTGGGGGTCAACGACGATATCTACAGCGACAACCAAGGTTCCTACACGATGTCGATCAACGAGAGAGCCGGCTCGTCCGTGCCGGAACCGGCCACTTCGTGTGAGATGCTCGCGGGCATTCTGCTGATCGGCGTGCCGCTCCTGCGTCGCCGAAAAACCCAGGAATAAGGGCTGTCACAATTCGTTCGCGGCCGTCGTTTGAAGTAGTGTGGACGCGAGCGAAGAAATCCCTTTAAGTCTCCAGTCCAGTCTGGAGGACATTTTCCATCTCCAATACCCGCGTCTGGTGGGCATACTCTCCCGCATTACGGGTGATCGTGCC
>DATKNQ010000075.1:0-3876 GCA_035541265.1 Bryobacteraceae bacterium | reverse complement strand
GCGAACGGCATCCGCCTCACCGGCATGCCCGGCTATAAGCGCTCTCTGAGCGAGACGCAGCTCTGGCAGGTGAGCCTGATGCTCGCCGGTGCCGACAAGCTGCCCGCCAGCGCCACGGCGGTTCTGCGGGAACCCGCCAAGTAAGATAATGAAAGCGTGCGTTTCCTTCCCCTGCTGCTGATTGCGTCTGTCCTCGCTCTAGGCGACGTTCGCAACTGCTCCTGCGACATTGCGAACGCCGAGAGCATGGCCAAGCACGAATGCGGGCTGTGCCGCGAGGCGGAGAAGCAGCCGGCGGATGTCACTGCGTTCCTGCTGAAAGACAACAATCCGCACAAACCGAACCGCTGGCTGGCGCTGCCGCGCACCCACGCTCACTCGCTCGCCGACCTGACTCCCGCGCAGCGCACGGCGCTGTGGACTACCGCTATCACCAAAGCGCGTGAGCTGTGGGGCGACGAGTGGGGCCTGGCTGTGAACGGCGCGGTCCGGCGATCGCAGTGCCATATCCACATTCACATTGGCAAGCGATTGGACGAGGCCGAGTCTGCCGACTTCATTGCCGTCGACGGGCCGGCCGATATCCCGCTTCCCAGGGATGACGGCGGCATCTTCGTTGAGCCTGCGGGTGCGAAGTTGCATGTTCATTTGGGCGATGATGCCCCTGAATTGCTGCTCATGAGGTAAGTGCCATGCTGCTTGAAATCGCAAAGCTGCCTACGGCGGAAAACTCCGCCATCCATTTGCACGCCACCGACAATATCGCGGTGGCGCGCGTGCCGCTTGCCGTCGGAACCGAGTTGAAGGTCGGCGGTCAGACGGTCACCGTCCGCGAGCCGATCCCGGCCGGGCACAAGATCGCGCTGGCTGCGATTCCGCAGGGTGAGATCGTGCGCCGCTACGGCCAGGTGATTGGACGCGCGCGCGTGCCCATTGAGCCCGGACAGCATGTGCACACGCACAATCTGGGCTTCGAGGAGCTGCACTTCAATTACGAATTTCCAGGCGGCGACCTGCCGCTGCCCGCGCGCCAGGCGAGCCCCACGTTCCTCGGCTATCCGCGCGAGGATGGCTCGGTGGGCACGCGGAATTACATCGCGGTGGTGGCGGCCAGCAATTGCGCCGCGCACACCGCAGAGTTGATCGCACAGAGCTTTCTAGGCGAGACTCTGCCGCGCAACGTCGATGGCGTGGTGGCCTTTCCGCACGGCGAGGGCTGCGGCCACACGATTGGTCCGGATACCGAGCAGCTTCGGCGCACGCTGGCGGGCGTGCTGGCGCATCCCAACGTTTCGGCGGCCGTGATTCTGGGCCTCGGCTGCGAGGTCAACCAGATTGATCATTATCTGGGTCCGAATGCTCCGCGGTCGAGCCGCCTGGTGGGGATGACGCTGCAATCGAGCGGCGGTACGCGCGGCGCGGTCACGGCGGCGCGTTCGGAAATCGCCGGGCTGATGGAGCAGTGCGCCGCTGAGGAGCGCGTCGAAGTCCCGGCGTCGCGCATCGTGCTCGGACTGAACTGCGGCGGCTCGGATTCGTTCTCCGGCATCACTGCCAATCCGGCGCTGGGCGTGTGTTCGGACATGCTGGCCGCGATCGGCGCGACCGCCGTGCTCGCGGAGACCACCGAAATCTTCGGCGCCGAACACCTGCTGGTGCGCCGCGCACGCAATCGCCAAGTCGCCGAACGGCTGCTCGGTTTCGTCGAGGGCTACAAGCAATATCTGACGCGTTTCGCGGGCAGCTTCAACGATAATCCGTCGCCGGGCAACAAAGAGGGCGGTCTCACCAACATCCTCGAGAAGTCATTGGGCGCGGTGGCGAAGGCCGGGACATCTACACTCACCGAAGCGGTCGATTACGCCGAACCCGTCCACACGCCCGGTTTCGTCTTCATGAACACACCGGGCTACGATCCCGTATCTCTCACCGGCCTGGCGGCGGGCGGCTGCAACCTGATCGCGTTCACCACCGGCCGCGGCAGCGCCATCGGATTCCCATCCGTGCCCGTGCTCAAGATCGCGACCAACAGCAATACGTACCGGCGCATGCAGGACAACATGGACATCAACGCCGGAGCGATCGCGGATGGCGAGCGGACCGTGCAGGAAGTGGGCCGCGAGATCTTCGACATGTTGTTGCGCGTGGCCTCCGGCGAGAAGACCCGCGCCGAGCGGCTCGGCCACAAGGAATTTGTGCCATGGCGGATCGGTCCGGTGCTGTAAGTTGCGCGCTCCCACGCAATCCTATATCTTGAGGTTTCCTTATGCCCAGCAAAACACCCATTACTGTTGCGCACGGTGACGGCATCGGTCCGGAGATCATGGCCGCGACCCTGCACATTCTGGAAGCGGCCGGCGCGGCCATCGAGATTGAGACCATCGAGATCGGCGAAAAGGTCTACCTGCGCGGCAACACCGCGGGTATCGAGCCCGGCGCCTGGGATTCGCTCCGCCGCACGAAGGTCTTCCTGAAAGCGCCCATCACCACGCCGCAAGGCGGCGGCTTCAAGAGCCTCAACGTGACCGCCCGCAAAACGCTCGGCCTGTACGCCAACGTGCGGCCGTGCGTTTCCTATCACCCCTTCATCGACACGCTGCATCCGGGCATGGACCTGGTCATCGTGCGCGAGAACGAAGAGGATTGCTACGCGGGCATCGAGTATCAGCTTAGCCCCGGCGCCATGCAGTGTCTGAAGCTCATCACCCGGCCGGGCTGCGAAAAGATCGTGCGCTACGCGTTCGAGTATGCGCGCCGCCACAGCCGCAAGAAGATCACCTGCTTCACCAAAGACAACATCATGAAGATGACCGACGGTCTCTTCCACAAGGTCTTTGATGAAATCGCGGCCGAGTATCCGGACATCCAGAACGAGCATTGGATCGTGGATATCGGCGCCGCCAAGATGGCCGATACGCCGGAGGCGTTCGACGTCATCGTGATGCCGAATCTCTACGGCGATATTCTTTCCGACGTGGCGGCCCAGATCGCCGGGTCTGTCGGTATCGCGGGGTCGGCGAATATCGGCGATCATTGCGCCATGTTCGAAGCGATTCACGGTTCGGCGCCGCGGCGCGCCAATCAGAACCTGGCCAACCCGTCCGGGCTGTTGCTGGGCGCGGTGCTGATGCTGGTGCACATCAATCAGCCGGAGGTCGCCGCGAAGGTGCATAACGCCTGGCTGCGCACCATCGAGGATGGCGTTCACACCTACGATATCTTCACCGAAGGCGCCAGCAAGCAGAAAGTCGGCACGAAGGAGTTCGCAGAAGCCGTGGCCGCGCGGTTGGGACAAAAGCCTAACACGCTGAAACCTGTCTCTTACGCGGCGGCGCCCCCGCGCGCCAAACCGGCTGCCCAGGCGAATAAACGCCCCGAACCCAAAGTGGACCTGATCGGCGTAGACGTTTACGTGAACTGGCCATCGCTCGATAACGAGAAGCTAGCCTCGGTGTTGCAGACGGCGGCCGGCGATGGCATGCCGCTCACCATGATGTCGAATCGCGGCGTGAAGACCTGGCCGGGCGGGCATCCGGAAACCTTCTGTACCGACAATTACCGCTGCCGCTTTGCATCTGCGAGCGGCACGACGCAGGCGCAGATCATTAGCCTGCTGAGCCGCATCGCCGATACCGGCATGGAGATCGTGAAGACCGAGAACTTGCGTAACTACGACGGTAAGCCCGGCTATACGCTGGCGCAGGGTGAGTAACTCACGATGAGCCAGCCATTAGTTGCCGTAATCATGGGGAGTAAGTCGGACTGGGAAACCATGCGTCATTGCGACGACATGCTGGCCCAGTTTGGAGTGGCGCACGAATGCCGTGTGCTTTCCGCGCATCGCACGCCGCACCTGGCCTCGCAATACGCCACGGA
>DATKNQ010000074.1:0-3588 GCA_035541265.1 Bryobacteraceae bacterium | reverse complement strand
GTCGACGAAGTATTGCGGCTTGGAGAATTCCTCCATGCTCTTCTTGACGATCTCGGGCTTGGACTTGGCGTACTCGAAACCTTTTTCGTCGCCGCCCTTGGGATCGTAGCCCACGAACTCCAGGAAGAACGGGATGTCGTAAGTCTCGCACTCGGCGCCGATGCGCTCGATGAAGGCGTGCTTGATGTCGTTGATCTTGGCGTCTTCGAAGGGGGTGTAATAGATCAGGATCTTGACGGCGTCGGCGCCCCAATCGACGATGCGTTTCACCGAAACGTGCGGCAGCAGATCGGGCAGGCGGCCAGGTTGGGTGTTGTCGTATCCGCTCAACTCATAGGCCAGCAGCAAGCCGGCGTTCTTGCTGCGCGCCAGGCGGGCGTCCAGACCGAACTCGGGATCGAGCAGGATGGCGCTGGCATGCGGCGTGAGCACTTTGGTGACGGCAGTTTTGAACTCGCTCATCATCTCGGGCGTGATTTCCTTCTTGTCCACGCCGCGGGCCGCCGCCAGGGACTTCTGCAAGCTGCCGCGCTGATCCATAGCGGCCGCCGCGATGACGCCCGCGTGGTTCGAGAGCGCCTTCAAATGCTTTAACTTACCCTCTGACACTTTCATTACGAATCTCCTTCCATCTTGGGATAAAGTGGTAACGCGTAGTTTGCCGTACGGGGCAATAATGAACCGTTACACCATATTATGACATGGATTCAGGGGGAAAATCCGACCGGCATGTCCATTTATCGCGGCGGCGGAAGTAGGCCTGGGCGACGCGGACGTCGCGCAGGATTTGGCGCTTGAGCGCTTCGGCATCGGGGAAGTGGCGCTCGTCGCGCACGCGCCAGAGGAGCTCGACGCGAATGCGGCGCGGCGTGGGGCCGGTGAGCGGCGCGAGGAGGAACGTCTCGATCGAGATCTGATCGCTCTCGCTGAACGTGGGCCGGGTGCCGATGTTGGTGAGGGACTGCCAGGCGCGGCGATCGTCGAGATCCGTGGTGCGGGTGATGTAGACGCCCTTGGCCGGCAGCACTTCCGATTGCGTCGCGAGGTTCATGGTGGGGACGGTCTGTTTCGATCCGATGCCGTGGCCGGGGACCACATCGCCTTCGAGCGCGTAGGGGCGTTCGAGCAAGCGCGCGGCTTGCGCCACCAGCCCCTTGTCGATCAACTGGCGCAGGGCCGTGCTGCTGACCAGGCGGCCGCGCAAGGTGACGGCGGTGACTTCTTCGGTGGTGAATCCGTACTTCGCGCCGAGTTCGCGCAGGATGCGCACGTTGCCCGATTGCTTGTAGCCGAAGCAGAAATCGTGGCCGACCAGGATGACGCGCACGCCGAGCTTGTTTACCAGGACGCGCTCGACGAATTGCTCGGGCGTGAGCTGGGCCAAGGCGAGATCGAAGGGCAGCACGAGAACCTGGGCGATGCCTTCGGCGCGCATCAGCTGGCAGCGCTGCTCGGGCGAGGTCATCAGGCGCGGCGCGCGCGCGGGCGCGACGACTTTGGTCGGGTGCGGATCGAAAGTGAGAACGGATGGCTTGAGTCCGCGCTCGGCCGCGACCTGCTCGACGCGGCGCAGGATGCGGCGATGGGCGGCATGCACGCCATCGAAGTTGCCGATGGTGAGGGCCGAGGGGCCGAAATCGGGCGGCACTTCGTCGAGGCTGCGGAAGACGCGGAAGGGCGCGGTCATGACGCACCGTTCACTTCCACTTCGAGGCCGTCGTAGGCCAGGCGGATGTGCGGCGGCAGGCGCTCTTCGGTGCGCGCGTGCGCCAGGTCGTGACAGATGTGCGTGAAGAAAACGCGGCGGGCGGCCAGTTGCTGGGCGGTGGCGAGCGAACGATCGACGGTGGAGTGCGTGGGATGCGGCTTGTAGCGCAGGGCGTCGAGGAAAAGCACGTCGAGGCCGCGCAGCATATCGAGCGAGGCTTCCGGAATTTCGCTGTGATCGGTGAGATAGGCAGCGTCGCCGAAGCGGAAGCCGTAGATGGGTGCACGGCCGTGCAGGACCGGAATCGGCGTGATGCGCAGGCCGAAGAGGTCGAAGGATTCGCCGTTCAGCGTATGGGACTCAAGCTGCGGCACGGCGGTGTTGCGCTCTTCACTATCGAAGACGTAGCGGAAGGCGCCCCGAATGGCGGCCATGGTGGGCGCGGCGGCATAGATGGGGATGTGGCCGCCCTGCCGGAAATTGAAGGGGCGCACATCGTCGAGGCCCATGATGTGGTCGGCGTGGGCGTGCGTGAAGAGGATGGCGTCCAGACGCTCGAAGCCGGTGCGGAGGGCTTGCGTGCGGAGGTCGGGCGTGGAATCGATGAGCACATTGCGGCCGGCGTAGCTGATGAGGATGGAGGGGCGCAGGCGGTTATCACGCGGGTCGGCGGAAGTGCACACGGCGCAATGGCAGCCGATGGTGGGCACACCGGTGCTGGTGCCCGAACCGAGTACGGTGATCTTGATGCCGCACCCCGCCATTAAGCTTTCTGGGCGTCGGCGTTCTCTACCGCGGGCTGGCTGGCGGCCGGTTTGGGCGGCGATTTCTTGGCCTCCTCGGCGGCCTGCACGTAGCGGAAGCGGAGCAGCGTGAGCGAATTCTCGAGCAGCCGTTGTTCGTCGAGGGTGAGGTTGCCGCGCGTTTTTTCCTGCAGCATGCCCATCAGGTCGATGGTGTGGCGCGCCAGTTCCAGGTCGGCGGGCGGTTCCTCTTCGGAGCCGAGACGCATCAGGCCCAGTTGCATTTCGGCCTGCAGACGCAGGGATTCTGCCAGGAACTCAAACGAGGCCGGAGGCAGCGGGAACGGCCGGCCTTCCTGGCTTCCCCGGTTGTCGGTATCGATGTCGTTCATCCTTGTTTATTTTACACCGGCGGGTCGGGAGGGGACGTTGGCTGCGGCGTAGAGTCTGCCTGAGCCATTCCGGCCAGGCAGGCGCGCAGTTGCTGATCGCGCCGATTGAGCAAGCGGGACTTACAGCGTAGCACGGCTGCGACTATCTACTGGACCGAGAAGTCGTAGAAGTACGGAGGCAGAATATTTCCTCGAAAGAGGTAGAATCCGTATTCTCCAGTTCTTAGCTCTCCCGGTACGGTGATCCGGAAGAGGCCGGGCTGTGCTTCGTGGACTTCGGTCCCGACCTGGTGCTTCAACGAGACACCCTTGCTGGATCTCCACAACCCTGCCGCAGCAGTCTCCACCTGCCTACGGGATTTCTTAACCTCCATTTGAAGTAAGACGAGGTCACCGGGGCCGCCGCCTTGCTGAATCAGTTCCGGCGAAATTCGATACAGAAACACCGGTGAACTGGTAAGTAAGTTTTTGGAGTGATTACCCTGAAGCTGAAAGTTGATTTTTCGCGACTTAATTCCGGCAGTCATTCCGGATACCAGGAGGCTACCGGAACGCTCAAATGAGATGACCTGTCCTTCAATCCGAAGGATGCCGGTGGGCGTAATCGTGTAGAGGCCCGGTTCGGATGGGGTGTTCTGCGTGGGTGGCGTCTGTGCACAGGCAGCAGCGATCAAAAGCAGGGCAACGGCCAACAGCCTAACAACCATTTAGTTATTTCTCCTAACGCGAACAGTATCTCTGCGCG
>DATKNQ010000073.1:0-4515 GCA_035541265.1 Bryobacteraceae bacterium | reverse complement strand
GCGCGCCTGGCCGACGGCCGTAAGGTCCGTTACCTGAACATCAACAGCAAGCTGGCCGGGCCCGATGGCAAGCTGTTCGACGGCATGATGAACGCGCGGGATGAACTGCATCCGGCGTTGAAGGGCTATCAGGTTTGGGCGGACGCGCTGAAGCCGATGCTCAGCGAGTTACTCGGTCCGCCCGCCGCGCAGGACCACGCGCCCGCGCCCACCGGCGACCCCAGCGCGGCACACTGATGCGATTTCTGTTTCCCCTCGCCCTGGTTGCGTTCTTCACGGTCGAGGGCGCGGATCTGCCTCACATCGGCGCGGCGAATGGCGTTCAGCAACTCGTGGTTCAGGGCAAGCCCTTTCTGATCCGGGGAGGCGAACTGGGCAACTCCTCGGCGGGCACGGCAGCGCAGGCGGATCGCATCCCGCCCGCACTGGCACGCATGCATCTGAACACCGTGCTCATGCCGGTGGCTTGGGAGCAAGTGGAACCCAAAGAGGGCAGCTTCGATTTCGGCATCCCCGACCGCTGGATCGACGCCGCCGCCCCGAACATCTTCACCTCGGCGTGTTGTGGTTCGGAAGCTGGAAGAACGCGTTCTTTCGGCGCGGAAACGCTGCGGCTCGATAGCCGCGCCTTTAGCGCGCTTATGGCGCATCTGCGCGAGAAGGACCACGATCAGCAGACGGTGCTGCTCGTCCAGATCGAAAACGAGATGGGCTATCTCGGTCCCGGCAGAGACCGTTCGGCTGCGGCGAACGCGATGTTCAACGGTGCGGTGCCGCAGGAACTGGCCGCGCACTTCAACCCGCGCGGCGGCAATTGGCGCGAGGCATTCGGTGACGCCGCTGATGAGGCGTTCATGGCCTGGCGATATGCTCTGTGGGTGGAGGCGGTCGCTCGAGCCGGGAAAAGAGAATACGCGCTGCCCATGTACCTGAACGCGCAACTTCCGGCGCTGATGGAGCGGCCCGGAGAGTATCCGAGCGGCGGTCCGCATCCAAATTACCTGGCCGTGTACCGCGCTGTCGCGCCGGCCATCGACTTCTATTCGCCGGATATCTATTGGCCCGAATTCGAATACTGGCTGCAGCGCTACGAGCTTCCGGGCAACGCGATTTTCGTTCCGGAAGCCAGGCTCGATCCCGCACCTTGGAATGCGCTCTACGCCTACGGCGCCGGCCACGCATTCGGCTTCTGCCCGTTCGGCATCGACAGTCTCGACGCCGCGGATCATGAACCCGCAATCGCGCAGGTGTATGGAGCCATCGCCGGTCTCGATGACATGCTCATCGCGGCGCAAGCCGCGCGCCGCACACGGGGCATCGTGTTGCATGCGAATAGTCCGCGGGCGTCGCAAACCGTGGCGCTCGGCGGCTACTTGTTCCAGGCGTCCCTGTCGCGGACGTGGCCGGCCAACGAACTCTTGGAGAAAGACGGCGGCATGTTCTTGATCGAGTCGGCGCGGGATGAGTTCTTCGTCGTAGGCGGCGGCCTGACCGTGAAGATAACGCGCGATCCCGATACGGACGCGCACATCGCCGGTATAGCAAGCATCGAAGAAGTCTCCAGATCGGGCCGCGCGTGGACAGTTACTGCCAGGCTGAATGGCGACCAAAGCAATCAGGGAAGACAGTTATCCATGGCGCCACATGATATTCGCACTTACCGTGTGCGGTTGTATAAGGCAGCCGAATAGGCCCACTCAAGCGGTGCGGTCGATCGAAGCAGCCGCGATCTGCGCGATATCGAGTAGCTTGGGCGGCGGCTGCGTCATCGTGCCGAACGCATCCCGGAACATCGTCTGGCAGAAGGGGCACGCGGTACCCACGACCGCCGCGCCGGTGGCCGCCAGTTCTCCGGCGCGCTCCACGTTGACGCGCTTGCCCTTCTCCTCGCCCAGGAACATCTGCCCGCCGCCCGCGCCGCAGCAGAACGAGCGTTGCCGTGCGCGTGCGGGATCGATGACCTCGCCGTAACGCGCGAGGACTTCGCGGGGTTGTTCGAACACGCCGCGATATCTTCCCAAGTAGCAGGGATCGTGAAACACGACGCGCTCGCGCCCATCCGCCGGCTGCGGCAGCTTGGTCCGCAGACGCGCCAGCAACTCACTGTGATGCTCGATCTGGAACACCGCGCCGAATTCCTTCCAGTCCTCGCCGATGGTGCGCACGCAATGCGGGCAGATCGAGAGCAGCTTCGTGACCTTCGCCGCTTTCATCTGCTCGATGTTGGCCTCGGCCATCTGCGAAAACAGCAGATCGTTGCCCAGGCGACGCACCGGATCGCCCGTGCACTTTTCTTTGCGCAGCACGCCGAACGTCACACCCAAATGTCGCAGCACGCGCACCAGTGACAAAACAATCTCGCGGCCCTGCGGATCGTACGATCCCATGCAGCCGAGCCACAAACAATATTCCTGCGTACCGTCGTAGATCGGGAGTTCGTTCTTCTCGATGAATTTCTGCCGCTCGCTCGATGCGAATCCGAGCGAGTTGCCGTTGCGTTCCATGGCCAGGAACATCTTCGAGCCGTAATCGTCTTCCCACTTGCCGGTGTTCACCGCGCCGCGCCGCAGCCCGATGATCACAGGCAGATGCTGAATGCCCACGGGGCACTGGAACTCGCAGCTTCCGCACGTGGTGCACTGAAATGCGGCCTCCGTCGAAATATGTTTGCCCAGCAGAGGCGCCTCGTTGCCGGGACCCTCTTCGTTCAAATAATGCCGCAGGCCCAGAATGATCTCTTTCGGGTTGAGCGTCTTGCCCGTGTTGTAAGCCGGGCAATGCTCCGTGCAGCGTCCGCACTCCACGCATGAGTAAGCTTGCAGCGCGTCGAGCTTGGTGACGTCTTTGCCGGTGTCCAGGCCGAAGTCTTCATCGCCCACCAGGGGCGGGATCTTGCTGAAGCCGTCGCGCCGCAGGAAGACGGTCGCCGGGCTGATCAGCAGGTGAAGGTGCTTGGTGTGCGGAATGAGCGGAAGAAAAGCCAGCAGGGTAGCCGTGTGCAGCCACCAGTTCACCCGCGCCGCCGCCGTGCGTTCGTCCAGCGCCAGACCGGCCAGGTACGTGACCATCAGAATAAATATGAAGAGCGCGATGAGGCCCGATTCCGGCGATACCTTGCCCAACCAGACCGGACGCACCACAAAGCGGCGGACTGCCAAGCCGGCGATCGATACCGCCACGGCCACCGCGAACACGGCCACAAATCCGAAATAGGCCTTGCCGAATCCACCTTCGCGGCTCAGAAACGAAAAGCCGAAACCCTCCGCCAGGTGGTTGAGCGTAATCAGTGCGAACGCGCAGAAGCCCCAAAACACGAAGGCGTGCGCCAGACCAGGCAATGGACGCTCGTGAATCACCTTCCCCTGCAGCAGCACTTCCCAAACAAATTGGCGGATGCGCGGCCCCAGCGGCCGAAGTTCGAAATCGGGATTAGCGCGCGCTCGGCGGATGACATCCACCGGCTTGCGGAAACGGCGCCAGAAGAGCGATCCGGAGAGGCACGACAGTATCGCCAGGATCGCAATTTCCAGCCAGGATGGGTGGATCATGCGGTAACCTTTTGAATGTAGCACAGCGGTCCGCGCAGTCCGCTGCAACTTTCGCCTGACGGAGTATTTCTCACTTGCGTATTCTGGTTGCCGGAGCCGCTGGATTCATCGGCTCACACATGTGCGATCGCCTGCTGGAAGAGGGACACACGGTGGTCGCGGTTGACAATCTCCTTACGGGGTCGGAACGGAACGTGGCGCACCTCAACGGTCGCGCGCGGTTCCAGTTCATCTGCCACGACATCACCCGGCCGGTGCCGGTCGATGGTCCGCTCGATGCCGTGTTGAACCTGGCGTCGCCCGCCAGCCCGAAAGATTACATGCAGCACTCGATCGGCACGCTGGATGTGGGCAGCGCCGGCACCCGCAACATGCTAGAGCTCGCGCGCGCCAATAGCGCCCGTTTCCTGCTGGCTTCGACCTCGGAATGCTACGGCGATCCGCTGGAGCATCCGCAGACGGAGACGTATTGGGGCAACGTCAATCCCGTCGGTCCGCGCTCGTGTTACGACGAGAGCAAGCGCTTCGCCGAAGCGCTCACCATGGCCTATCACCGCACCTTCGGAATGCGCACCAATATTGCGCGCATCTTCAATACCTACGGTCCGCGCATGAAGCTGGATGACGGCCGCGTGGTGCCCGCCTTCCTGGCGCAGGCCCTGCGCGGCGAGGCCATCACGATCTTCGGCGACGGCTCGCAAACGCGTAGCTTTTGCTACGTCGCCGACCTGGTGGACGGCATCTACCGGCTCATGCAATCGGCCGAGCGCTATCCGGTAAACCTGGGCAATCCGAACGAAATCACCATACGCGAATTCGCGGAACAGATCTTGCGTATCACCGGGGGATCGTCGCCGTTGTCTCACGAAGCCCTGCCCGAGGACGACCCCAAGAAGCGCCAGCCGGATATCTCGAAGGCCCGCCGCCTGCTCGGTTGGCAGCCGCGCGTGCAATTAGAAGAAGGTCT